>NZ_JAWPOT010000700.1:0-509 GCF_033344415.1 Vibrio sp. 1727 | reverse complement strand
AATTCAGGTACATAAATATCTGGTGTTTGGTAACCAAGTTCACCGTCTTGAGCGGCAGAGCCTGGGTCTTGGCTGTATTGTGAGGCCAATTGAGCAAAGGTCGCTTCGCCAGCTTTGATGCGACGAACGAATTCATTTAACTGCTTTTTAGCGCCTTCATCACTAAGAATCACGGTTGGTTTGATCAGAATATGGCGAGCGTTAACTTCTGTCACCGCAACGGTTTCTAGACCCTTCACATCTTCAATTTTTAGGATGTGGAAACCAACGCCACTACGGAATGGACCAATGATGCTGCCTTTGTTCTGCATCTTGATTTGATCAGCAAAGATGGTTGGCATTTCTTCTTTACGCATCCAACCCCAATCACCACCTTGGAGAGCTTTCGGACCTTTAGAGTAGGTGTAAGCCATTTCGGTGAAGTCTGCGCCGTCATTGAGTTTTTTAACCAGGGCTTTCGCTTGTGCTTCTACTTCTGATTTATCTTGACCGTCGGTGAAACGCAGTTG
>NZ_JAWPOT010000699.1:0-509 GCF_033344415.1 Vibrio sp. 1727 | reverse complement strand
ACGAGATAACTCGGCACTCGGCCATTCTCGTGGCAGTTGAGCAAGATCCGTTGATCCTGGATAATCTAAAACTTCAAATGGTTGTACGACTTCCGCCACCACTACCTCTGGCGTAACCGCTTGAGTCTCTGGCGTAAGCAAATCTAAATGCCACGCAACCGCAATCGCTGACACGCTAATAGGCACAAGAAAGAGTCCAACATGTTTGATGACTGACATTACGCCTCCTCCTTGTTAATGCTTGCTAGTGTTGGCGCATTAGGTTGCACACTTTGTTGTAAGCGCTCTAACGTGCGATGACCCGCAATGCCATCCACACCGATGCCCTGCCAACGTTGGAACAGTTCCACTCGCTCTTTTAACGCACCGTCAAAAATAGACGTTTCCAGTGGTGATTCACTCACCGCTTTGGCAAGCAATTGGTCAAGCACTTCTATCGCCGGCCCTTCCATATCTAAACGCAACGTCTCTTTAAGCGGCGCTTGCCACAATTCAATGATGTTGCCCTG
>NZ_JAWPOT010000006.1:0-195099 GCF_033344415.1 Vibrio sp. 1727 | reverse complement strand
CTCCTAGGTTCATCTGGTGATACAGATGGTTCACTCGTTAAGCGGTGAACAGCGCTTCATACGACTTCACGTCGCACACCCCAACACGAGTTAGCAACGAAAACAGTTTATATCATTGTGGTTGGTCGCCTTTTGCTGGACATGAATTTTCAGCTCAAATTCAAAAGACTTGGGTCAATGGCGCGCTAGTTTATGACAATAACAAAGTCATCGATAAACCAGCTGGAGCGATGCGTTTATCCTTCAATCGTTAAGTCGCTGACCGTAAAAAAAGAGCCATAAACAAACTGGAAGCATTATGTTAAGAAGAAACCCAACGGGCCATATGCCACAGGTGTCCTCAACAGCCTTTATCGATCCAACCGCTATTATCTGTGGCAAAGTCATTATTGAGGATAACGTTTTTATTGGACCCTATGCTGTTATTCGAGCTGACGAAGTTAATAACCATGGAGACATGGAAGCTATCGTCATCAAACGTGACACCAATATCCAAGATGGTGTCGTAATTCACTCTAAGGCAGGGGCTGCGGTGACCATTGGTGAGCGCTCATCCATTGCTCATCGTTCGATTATTCATGGTCCTTGCCAGGTTTGTGATGATGTTTTCATTGGCTTCAACTCCGTCGTGTTCAATAGCGTCATCGGTGAGAGGTGTGTTATTCGTCATAACTGTGTCGTCGATGGCCTCGATTTACCCGCTTATTTCCATGTACCACCGATGACCAATATTGGTGTCGGTTTTGATTTAGAGAGTATCTCTAAAGTGCCGCCAGAATATTCAGCTTTTTCCGAATCCGTCGTTTCTGCCAACCATGAACTAGTCCAAGGCTACCGGAGAATTGCCAATGAACTTTAATAAGCCACTGATTTCGCGAGTGCCGACTAACATCATCACTGGCTTTCTCGGGGTGGGGAAAACATCGGCAATAATGCACTTATTGACCCATAAACCGAGTCATGAACGTTGGGCTGTATTGGTCAATGAATTTGGCGAAGTTGGTATTGATGGCAGCTTGTTACAAGGCCAAAAAAAACAACAAGACCAAGTGTTTATTCGAGAGGTCCCCGGGGGATGTATGTGCTGTGCAGCAGGTCTTCCGATGCAAATCGCCTTAAATCAATTATTGTCTGAAGCAAGGCCAGATCGATTGTTGATTGAACCTACAGGCCTTGGTCATCCTAAAGAAGTACTGCAAGTGCTATCGACCGAGTATTATCGTCAAATTCTCGCTTTGCAAAAAAACATTACTTTAGTCGATGCACGTAAACTATCGGATCCTAAGTACACTGAGCATGAAACGTTTAACCAGCAAATCACTATCGCAGATACAGTGGTAGGTAATAAGCGCGATCTCTATCAAGATGAAGATGAGCAAAAGCTGACGGCTTATATAGCAAAGCTCGGTCTGCGGGAAACAAAAGTGATTTTCGCTGAACATGGCGCTATCCCTTTTCATGAATGTGAGGGAGCGACTCGTATTGACGTGCAAAAAACGCCCTCTGTTCTTTATCGTGAAAGAGAGAAAAAGTCACTGTTCCTGAGTTGCCTATGCCTGAGAGCGGCATTCTAAAAGCAACCAATCAGGGGGAAGGTTTCTACAGTATCGGTTGGCGTATATCCGCTGAAAACGTGTTCGATCATCAAAAGCTGAGATTATTGCTGCTCGACCTCAAGGTCGAACGAATGAAAGCGGTTTTTATCACGGGAAGCGGTATTTTTGGTTACAATCTAACATCAGATGGACTCACAGAGTTTGAACTAGACGAGTGTTCAGAAAGCCGCCTAGAACTGATCTCTTCCGGTCTAGATGACCAATTTGAAGATAGATTATTTCGATGTTTGGAGAAGGCATCATGATAGAAAAGAGAAAACTCTCCTTTTAACCATAATGTCTTACCTCCTTAAAATTCTAGTGGGGTTTCTTTTAAAGCTGCGCTTAGGGCACTTATGCTGCCGTATTAGGGTGGGGTTAGTACCCGTATTTTCTGCCTATGCGGTTCAGGCACAGTTTTATTCATGGGGTGAGGTATCCACGTTACACGTGGCCTAATTACTTGCTTTAAGTTACACGGAAGAAACACGTCTTTTTTTAGCGAGGGCCATTGCTATATTTGCGGTACTGTAGGCGCTCTCATTGATAAAGTGCGGGTAAATTTCCCCTTTGCCATTCCAATGGATATCATAACCAGCGAAAGTCGCTAATAAAGGTGCTCCTGGTTTGACCGCCTCAAAATCTCTGCCACAAATAGTAGGGTGTACTAGTGCTTGCCGCATACCCTCTTGATCAAGTGGAACCCTGATTTCTTCGGTGTAAAAAAACGCCTCATAATCGCTCAGTAAGCCTATTTGGTTGAGGTTGTGCTTTTCAACATAGTCCAATACTGCGGTAAGCATCTGTTTCATCAACTCCAACGTACTGTACTCTAGCGCACCATGTGCTTGCGCCCCGACCTCAATCATTATTCCATATTGCCCAGCAGTACAAAGGTAAGGTTGCTCTTGCCATTCTTTTCGCTCTTCGAAAAGGACATGTGCTGATGGCATTCGTTGTTTGACGTACGCGCCCAGTTTCCGATAAAACACATCGTTAGAAAGCAAAATCAACGTCGCTCCCATATTGCTTGTTGTATTGTGCAGGTCAACAATCAACAGTTTTTCTTGGTTTGCATATTTCTCGATAAATTGATGTGCAATCTTGCTTTCATGCAAATCAGGACAATGATTGCTATTCATTGCTGAGAACTCGCGATTTAAGTCTGTATCGATGTATCGGACGTTGTGTTTTGCTGCTTCGGAGTTTGCGATGATCGAGCAGGCTGAAAAGGTTGATCTATTGACAGAGTAACGTTTTTCTTTGATTAGTTTATGTAAATAAATACCAGAAAGTTCGTTTCCGTGTGTTCCTGCAACGATAAGTGCTGAATTGAATGTGTTCATTATTGAGCCTTCTCAAAGAGAATGGGTTGAATGACTGGTCTTCTCTTAGCCAATCCAGTGAACTGAATAAACGTTTACTAAACTGAGTAAAAACAATCCTGGATATGTTATAACATAACAATCGTTGTTATTGATACTTAGTTTCTCATGAGTCAGTTTAAATTTATTGCTTTAATCGTTGCTGTGTTTTGTTTTTCGGTCGCTTTGCTTCTACCTACAGAGGATGAGCCAAATCAAGATAGTCACAGCACTCAACTGAATCAAAGCAGTGATTCGTCACCACCTCCATCATCAAAGATAGTGGTTCCCTCAGATAGCAGTTTGACTCCGTTGCCTAAACCTAAACAAATACACTACATAGTTAAAGTGGGAGATACGCTCAGTGGTATCTTCGCTCAATTGGGTCTCCCTTACGGTATTTTGCAGCAAATTCTCTCAGTTGATCTTGATCACCTCCAGCTAGATATGATTAAGCCCGGAGAAGAGCTTGAATTAGTGATGGATGACATGGGGCAATTGAGTCGACTAATTTATCATATGAGCCTTGTAGAGAAGGCTATCTACACTAGAGAAAACGATGGCTCCTTCTCTTACGAATTTCAGGAAATTTCAGGGGGAATGGCGTGAAACCTTATTTTCGGGAGAAATCAAAGGGAGTTTTTCAGTCTCGGCACATCGAGTAGGATTGGCATCAGGCCACGTCGCAAATATTACGCAGGTGATGAAAGATAAGATTGATTTTGCGCGATCTCTTAGAGCCGGTGACCGTTTCGATATATTAGTGAAACAGCAATATTTAGGTGAATACAAAACTGGCAATAGTGAGATTAAGGCTATTTCTTTTAACTTAGCGAAGGGCGAAGTCGCTGCATTTCTAGCCGAGGATGGACGGTTCTATGATAGAGCTGGTAACAGTTTGGAGCGAGCGTTTAACCGTTATCCTGTCGATAGGGCATACCGCCGAATCACCTCTGGGTTTAACCCTAAGCGTAAACACCCAGTGACGGGAAGAGTCACCCCGCATAACGGAACGGATTTCGCGACACCAATCGGTGCGCCAGTTTATTCTACTGGGGATGGAAAAGTAATTGCGGTCCGCAAGCACCCTTATGCCGGTAATTATTTAGTGATTGAACATAACAGTGTGTACAAAACTCGTTACCTACACTTGAATAAAATCTTGGTTAAAAAAGGTCAAGTTATAAAGCGTGGGCAAAAAATAGCCCTCTCTGGGAATACTGGTCGTTCAACCGGACCACATTTACATTTTGAAGTTTTAGTTCGTAATCGTCCGGTTGATGCAATGAAAGCCGACTTACCTATCGCGAAGTCGCTTCCTAACATCCAGAAACCTTCATTTTTGGCGCGAGTATCAGAGTTTGATTATCTAGTAGAAACGAAAAACTGAGTCCCGACAATTTGTTAGGGCTCAGTTATGCTATTTTGTGTTATGAGGTTGGAGCAATAGGTGAGTCTCAATATGTGTTCCTAGAAGAATAATGACTGCGATTTTTTCTTTTACGTGCGTCCACATCCGCAACATCGGACGCTTTGCAACAATCTCCGCCTTTGATCGGCCTACGTGAAAACATCACACCAATTGCGAGCATCGCAATACAACTTAGGAAAATAAGAACGGTAAGAACTAAAGTCATAACACCACCTCCTATAAATCGCTGTATTGTCATCTTTCTCCAATTTTATAAACAAAGCAATGGTCGTTTTGTAACCACTTATTATTTTTATCAATAGTCAGACCTTTGCTGGTGATGAAACGTGCTGAGAAACGAAGGCGAGTTCTGAAAAATCAGTCTCTGTGGTCTTTACCGATTCTTAAGCTTTGGGTCTAAGACAGCAATTGGATTCCTTCTATAACTCATCAAATTGTTATGTTATAACATGTGTTTATTCAGAGTTTGTAGGTCAAAGGTATGCCATCAATTCCAGTCACTATTTTGCATGGGTTTCTCGGGTCAGGGAAAACCACTTTTTTACGCAACATTCTTCAACAAGCCGATTCTTCTGGTATTGATCTTTCCGTTATTGTGAATGACATGAGTGAGTTAGACGTTGATGGCGTGCTTATCTTAAATACCGATGCGGTGAGTGAAGAGCAGGGCAACTTTGTCACGATCAGTGGAGACAGCATCAGCAGCCCGAGTGGTGTAAGGCAGGTCGATAAAGCCCTTAAAAAGCTCTGCGCAGAAAAATGGCCAGAATGGATTGTGATTGAAACGTCGGGCAGTAGTCATCCTTTGCCTTTGGTTGAGTATTTTAAAAACAACGCACCATTCGCTCTCAAAGACGTGATTACGTTGGTGGATGCGACTTGGTTGCGAGATGACTATCGACAAGGCTCTGCCTTAATTCCGAAGTGGCAAAAGAACGTACAGCAGGGTGTTCGCGGCGTTGAAAACTTGTTGGTAGAGCAAATCATGTTCTCAAACCGTGTCATGCTCACCAAGACGGACAAAGTGGATGACAATACCGTTCGTAACATCGCGCAGGCGATTCATCCGCTTAATGTTTACACCGAGATAATCAAAACGTCATGGGGAAACTTGGATATCCGCATGTTGAAAGGTGAGCAAGACTACAATTTCTTCCTTGTTGAGCAGTTAATCGCAGAACTTCGTGAGACGGTGAATGAGCCGTTGAATCTCTCTGATAAAGACGAACAAAGCCTTGTCGCCAAAGTGATCAAAGATGATCGACCTTTTCATCCTGCGCGTTTGTGGAGTACCTGCCACCAGTATTTAACTAAAGGTGTGTTCCGCAGTAAGGGGTTCTTTTGGTTTCCAACTCGAGACGATGTTTCACTGCTTTGGAGCCAAGCAAGCGGCAATGTGGGGCTTGAAATTACAGGCTTTTGGCGCGCTTCGGTAATCAATGACGAATCGCAAAACTTCACTGAGGAACATCGTCAAATCCTGCAAGATAAGATAGACAGCGTTGAAAGCCGCTTTGGTGATCGTCGTTGTCGATTAACGGTGATTGGGCAAGAAAACGAAGTCGATGTGTTTATTGATGCGCTGGAAAACTGCTTTTTAACGGATGCGGAACTGGAGCAATGGCAACAAGGGGCAACATTTGAAGACCCTTGGCCAAAGAAAATAGCTAAGTTGAGCCAGAAGAAGACGGTTTGAATGTACTGGTGAGGATTCCCTTGGTGCATGTTTGAATCTCGGCTTGTACCAAGAACGGACTTACTGAATTGGCTCGGTATACCAAAATTGGCTCTGTGTAACGAAAAAGCCTCCCGAATGGTGGGAGGCTTTTTGTATCTCAGTCGTTTACTGTTCCCATTCAGGGAAAGGGTCTTCCAGAGATAACCAATAGTCGAGCCCTTGCTCCATCTCATCTTCTGTTAACAAGCATTCGTTAAGACGAGCAATCAATTTCTCTTGCTCTAATCCCTGACCAATAAACACCAATTCTTGTCGCATATCGCCGTATGGTTCTTGCCAAATGTCGTTTATAGCATCTAGGTAATCTTGATCCGTCGGCCATTCCTCCTTCGGAATCGCTTTCCAAAACATACCCGCAACACCATAACGTGCGATACCTCCCGCTTGGCTCCATTGACCGACAAACTCTGGTCTTGTTGCTAGCCAAAAGTAACCCTTGGAACGAATCAGTTTGCCGTAATCTTTCGCATTGTGGAGGAAGTCGTAAAACTTCTCTGGATGGAAAGGGCGTCTCGCATGATAGGCAAAGCTGGAAATGCCGTATTCTTCGGTTTCCGGTATGTGCTCGCCTCGCATTTCCTTCAACCAACCTGGGGCTTGTTGTGCCTTTTCAAAACTGAAGCTTTGTGTGTCGAGTACCGCATCAAGTTCTACTTCACCATTCGAGATAGGAAGAATAGTGGCCGATGTGTTTAGGGTTTTTAGAATCGCAAGAAGCCTTTCGATTTCTGATTTCTCAGCAAGGTCGGTTTTACTTATCAAGATAACGTCAGCGAACTCTACTTGATCAACGAGTAAGTCAGCAACGCTGCGTTCATCGTCTTCACCTAGGGATTCGGCGGTCTCTGTTAAGAACTTAGCTTCATCGTAATCACGCAGAAAGTTAATCGCATCAACCACCGTAACCATGGTGTCTAAACGTGCAACGTCTGAAAGTGAAAGCCCGTTTTCATCGGCAAACGTAAAAGTCTCTGCAACGGGGAGTGGCTCGGCGATGCCAGTGGACTCGATAACTAAGTAATCGAATCTGCCTTCTTGCGCGAGTTTAGTGACTTCTTCAAGCAGATCTTCACGCAGGGTACAACAGATGCAACCGTTACTCATTTCAACCAACTTTTCTTCACTGTGGTTGAGAGAAACTTCATTCTGAACGGTCGCCGCATCGATGTTGACTTCGCTCATGTCGTTGACGATGACCGCGACTTTTCTGCCTTGTCTATTGTTAAGAATATGACTTAAAACGGTTGTTTTTCCTGCGCCTAGAAAGCCGGATAAAACCGTAACAGGGAGTTTCTGGGTGTTCATGCTCATGCTCTTTATAGTGTAATGTTATAATATAACAATCAATATAGTCGGTGATCTTAACTCTGGCATCAAGCAGTTTGTGACTGTGTCGAGTACTGCACCTTATTGGCGGCTTTATTCGTCGTTAAGTTATACAGATTCAGATGTACGGAATTTAGAGATCGAACTCTTATCTCGGTGTGGAGGTTCTATGAACGAAGAGAAAAAGCATGTCATGACAGAAGAAGAAATTCTTGCAGCGCCCGAGGCGGATTATATGAATGAAGCTCAGCTCGCGTTTTTTGAAAACCGATTATTTGAGCTTTATGAATTGACGTTAGCGCATATTGAACGCGCGAAAGAAGAGATGATTGCGCCAATGGAATTCAGTGACGAAAGCGATAGGGCGTCCAGTGAGGAGCAATCTGCAATCGCATTAAGAATCATAGATAGAGAGCAAAAGCTGTTACCTAAGATTCAACGATCGTTGGCTCGCTTGCGCGCAGGGGAGTATGGCTATTGTTTAGAGTCCGGAGAACCTATCGGCATTCCAAGGTTATTGGCACGACCTACTGCTGAATATAGTGCAGAAGTAAAAGCTCAAATGGAGTCAAAAGAGCACTGGTATAAACACTAAAGCCTCACTATCTTATGACGTCGATATTCTTCTCGTTCACTTGTTTTTTTGATGTTCTCTGAGAAGTCTAAAGCGATGGCGACTACCGTTAGGTATGGTAGTCATTACCTTTGAGATATTAATAGTTATCGATAGGATAGAAGTAAGTTCTGTATTGTAAATAACGCACCATTTTTGTTTTTCTGAATGAGCTCTCGCTATGTTAGCGTCAAACATTTTCTCTGCTACTTCAAGCTGATCTTCTATCCTTAAAGCTAAATTGGTACTGGAGAAAGTAGCATGATTGACTTTGTGGCAACTTTTATCTTTTTCTTTGCTGTCATCGATCCCATAGGTACTGTGCCCGTTTTTATCGCAGCCACAAAAAGCTATGAAGAAGTGGCAAAGCGTAAGGTCGCTCTTTTTGCGACTCTATTCTCCGCTGCTATCCTACTGTTTTTTGTTGTTGCTGGTGAAATCATACTTACAGCAATGCGTATTCCCTTGTCTGCGTTTCAAATCTCGGGCGGTATCGTATTGTTCTTGTTTGCTTTGACTATGATATTTGGTGAGAGTAAACCAGCAGAAGAAATCAGAACGCTCAATAGTCATCATGATACAGCAGTTTTTCCTCTAGCCATTCCATCAATTGCTAGCCCTGGCGCAATATTAGCCGCCGTTTTACTCACAGAGAACGTGCGGTTTAATATTTGGGAGCAAGTCCAGACAGTGGCTATGATGCTGCTGGTACTATTGGTTGTTTATATCTTGCTATTAATGGCCAGCGGCATACACAGGATTATTGGGAATACAGGAGCTAGTGCTGTAAGTCGGGTCATGGGGTTGATATTAGCCGCTGTGGCCACGACCAACACTCTGAATGGGATTGAAAGTTACTTTGACCTTTAAGGCTTTTTCGCAAACTGAGCTGAAGGTATGCGTTAAGAGCTAATTTTACGGCGAGATGACCGACCACCTGACAATCACTTTTCTGGCGGTTACTTTTAGCCGGATGTAATCCTTCAGGCTATTCGTGACGACCTTATTTAAGAGGATCACGGAAAAGTTGAAATTAAAATACATAGATGTTGAGGGTATAAATCAGATGGGGAACTGGAGCAACACTTGCCCCATTGAGCTGTGCCAATACTCAAAGATTAGCTGCTAGAAAATAATATCGATAATTTCTCCGCCTAGGCACTACTCTATAATCTTGTAGTCTCGCAGTATATAGAGCCTAGCATGGAGGAGTTTATTAGCTTCCAACGTGCCAAGACAAGACTTTTTCATGCCTTGAGAGTATCTGAAAATTCGGGAGGCTGAGAAGTTTATTCAGTATGGCTCTTATTGGGCAGTTTATGGATCAGCCAGTAACCAAGACTCATACTAAGAACTACAGCCGCAATTCCAATCAGGTACATTGGAGACAAGGTTTCAAAGTCTATAATAATGACCTTTCGGGAGATTGCCATCAGCGCGGTGGCCATGACGATTTTTACATGAATAACATTTTCTCTCAGGTAAATAGTTATATTGATGAAAATTTCAATAGCAATTAAAACGGCCATAAAAGCACCAAAAGTGGCTAGCATATCTGAAATCGTCAGAATGAGTTTAGGTGGCGTGATAAGTTTTTGATATATCGTCCATGCAACATCTATCACACCCATGACGATTACAAACAACATAACTATCGACAATACTCTTACAGACCAATGAATCACTATCTGTAATTTTTTTGTTAACTTATCATTTTTATCGACTTCCATGGCCCTGTTTCCTTCGCTTGTTTATGTTCACTTAACCTTCATATGTTGAAGCTAGACAATTGAATACATGTCGTTTAAAGCATAGTTGCTGTGGTGAGAGATAGAAGCGTCCGAGGGAAGGAAGTTATGAAACTTAGGAGTGGGCACAATGTTGGACACATAATGTAATCTCTGGTGTCATGCGTTATTACCTCATTACCTCATTGCCTCATTTCTGATCGTGACGAGTCGACTGGTGAGGTGGTGATTCATCACCTTCACGGCAAACTGAATGAGCGGATACCACAACGTATTGATACTGGGCAAATCGATGCGCTTGTTGCTGGTTCCTCCGTGCGTTGTTAATAGAAATACAAGCGAATAAGGAGTGGGTAATCGCTCAAAAGTCGAAAATTATTGGAACTAAGTCAAGGCCCTTTTTTTAAATGAAAAGGCTTATTGATCTGAACACACCACTTCTCCATATAAGTATATCCACAAATACAAACCTCAAATTGGCGATAAAGAGCTTTAATATTGATAAATATATAAACAACTTGGGTGCTGAAGAAATTTCAGTATACTGCGCTTAGGTTACACTGGAGAAAAAATCGCCGTATTCCCTGCGGGGTCCTTTGATAAGAAATAGAAATCGCGTTTGAATATGCAACCAAACGATTTTGCCGCTTGCAGTTTATTCGGTATACAAATAATAAACCTTTGACTAATCCGAAGGTCGGTCAAATGAGAGAAAGTCATGTTTTTTAATAAGTCGCTTCAACAAGAAAATCAACGATTAAAGCAGGAGTTGCAAATCCTGCAGCAAATCCAAACCAGTTTAGATGAAGAGATGATCCGCTTAACATTGGATAGTAAAGGCATCATTACTTCTGCAAATACTAAGCTACAGCAAGAACTTTTCTTAAATGATGATGAGATCTTAACGAAATCAATTAATGAATTGGTACCGTCAAATTCGCGCAATACAGATCACTTTCATCGAATGAAGAAAGCCGTCCAAGATAAAGTGTTCTGGAATGGGGCATTGCAAGTACAGAAAGGTAATGGTGAGGAAGCCTGGTTAAGAACGATTATCCAGCCTGTTTTAAATGAGCACAGAGAAGTAGAAAGCTTTTTTGTTTTTGCTTCTGAACTTACGCGAACGATCAAATCATCTCGTGAGCAAGAGGACATGCTAAATGCATTAAGTCGTTCTATGGCGGTGATTGAGTTCACATTAGATGGCCATGTTTTAAAAGCCAACGATAATTTCCTAAACACAATGGGTTATACGCTTGATCAGATTCTAGGGAAGCATCATCGCATGTTTTGTGATCAGGAAGAGTCGAGCTCTCAAGCTTACCGTGAGTTTTGGCAACGTTTAGCAAAAGGGCAATTTTCATCAGAGCGATTCAAACGAGTTAACCGTTATGGTGAAGAGGTGTGGTTAGAGGCTTCATATAACCCAATCCATAACGACAGAGGAGAGCTCTATAAGGTCGTTAAGTTCGCGACAGATATTACCCAGCAGGTGATGCAGGAACAGAAAATGGCCCAGGCTGCGCAATTGGCGAATGAAATCTCGCAAGAAACTGGAACACAAACCCTGCAAGGGCAAGAGGTTATAGGCTCAACGTTAGAAAAGATGCAGATACTTTCCGAGCAAATGCAGCAAGCGAACACCGCGATTGACGAGCTTAAAGCGCACTCATCGCGTATTAGCGAGTTGGTAAATAGCATCAGTGGTATCGCTGACCAAACTAACTTATTGGCGTTAAATGCGGCGATAGAAGCGGCTCGTGCGGGTGAGCATGGTAGAGGTTTTGCCGTTGTTGCTGATGAAGTCAGACAGCTTGCTACAAGAACCAATGCAACCACCGATGAAATTGTCACAATGGTCAGTGAAAACCTACAGCGAACAGATAACGCAGTTAAGCTGATCGCTAAATGCCAAAAAGAAGCACTAGATACGCTAGAGCTCTCTGAAAAAGCAGGCAATGTGATGAATGAAATACAAGATGGCGCTAGCCGTGTTGTAGAGGCCGTGGAGCAATTTAATCGCTCGTTGTAGTTAATCAATAAGTTTTCATTGTAGGGGCGATGGGTAAAAAGCAATTCGCCTTATTCAACCTGTATTGAGGAGCGTTGAAGTCGCAATACTACTCCTGCCGCAGTCAAGTTAAGCGTTTTGAAGGGGAGGTAGTTCGACACCCGGTACAGGTTTTAGCCAGTTTGCTTGCTGTATAGAATGCTAAAGTAATTTAGTATGCGAAAAGGCTTGCCTTAATACTTTGCCTGCATTTAATGTATCTAGCAGCAGAACTTCAATCTGCGTGACAACAATACAGGAGAGGATCGGGCTTTCACTCTTTCGCTCGACACAAACCCCTTTCAAATTTACACAATAGCGCAGTAAAAACTCTCTTGCTGCGCTATTGTGTGTTCCATATTTTGTGAGTACTTATGTTTAACTCAGAACGTAAAGCGACGGTTATTCTGGTTGCGACGACGATGATCGCGGCACTTGGCTGGATATTCTCTAAGGAAACAATACAGGGTTTACCACCTTTTGGCTTTATTGGGGCGCGATTTACTATCGCTTCGCTCTGCTTACTGCCTCTATGTTACCGACCTTTGCTGAAAGCAAACTTAAAAGATGTGCTTTCTGCTGGTGGTGTCGGGCTCCTGTTAGGCAGTGCCGTTATGACATGGATTTACGCTATTTCTATCAGTGATACTCTCGGGGAAGGCGCATTTATCATGAGCCTTTCCATGCTGTTTGTGCCGATTGTTGCATGGGTTATGTTTCGTCAACGACCACAACGAATTTTCTGGCTTTCTTTGCCTATCGCTGTATTAGGTCTTGCTTGTCTTTCTTTAGTTGGTGGCTGGAAACAATCGGCCAGTCAATTGTGGTTTCTTGGTGCAGCACTGGTTTTGGCGCTTCATTTTAATGTGAACAGCAAATACTCTCAAAAACTACCTGTGCTCCTGCTTACTTGCGTGCAACTTTTTTCAGCAGGTTGTTTAGGTTTGCTGGTTTCATTTTTTATGGAATCTTTCCCGGCAGAGGTGGACTCCTCTATTTGGTGGTGGTTTGCGTTGAGTACCTTATTAGCGACGAGCTTGCGTTACGTAATGCAAACTATGGGGCAAAAATTTGTTCAGGCAGGTAACGCTGCTCTAATTATGATATTAGAACCAGTTTGGACGGTTATTCTGAGCGTGCTGTGGTATGGCGAAGTGCTAACGGCAAATAAACTAGTAGGTTGTGTGCTTATCTTATTTTCTCTAATTATTTATCGTACTGGCGGGCGGTTTCGCTTCCCTACTCGAAAGTAGAGCAAATTAACTTGGGTTGGGAGAATTTGAGGTGCCGGATGGCCTTCTACGAAAGTGATAATACGCGGTTACGCAATGCTAATGACACTTTTGATGTAGGCTGCCGACCCAGCTCTTCGCTGATCATCCAGCCAGCTTTAGCCAGTAGCTCTAAGTCAATCCCCGTCTCTATTCCTAACCCTTGGCATAAATACAGTACATCCTCCGTTGCGACATTCCCTGATGATCCATGAGCGTATGGGCATCCACCCAGCCCAGCTACACTGCTGTCGATGGTATTGATGCCCATACTCAAGGCTTGATGAATGTTGGTGAGAGCTTGTCCCCATGTATCGTGGAAATGGACAGCAAGTTGGGGAAGAGGTGCAACCAACATGACGGCTTCCAGCATAGCAGCAATTCGATTTGGCGTGCCTGTGCCGATTGTATCGCCTAGAGATACTTCATAGCACCCTAAATCGATGAGCGATTTGGTCACGCTCGCCACCTGTTTAGGGGCTGTTGGACCGTCGTAAGGGCAATCTGCAACGCAGGATAGATAACCTCGAACAGGGATGCTGTGTTTGGTGGCTAATCGCATTACAGGTTCGAAGCGAGTTAGGCTTTCTGCAATCGAGCAATTGATATTGTGTTGGCAGAATCCTTCTGAGGATGAAGTGAAAATCGCGACCTGATTGGCACCAGCCTCTAACGCTTGTTCTAAGCCTTTTAGGTTTGGTGTCAGGGCAGAGTAGGTAACATGATTTCGCCGTGTTATTGCTTTCATGACCTCTGTTGAGTCCGCCATTTGTGGCACCCATTTGGGTGAGACAAAAGAGCCCGCCTCAATATGCGTTAGCCCAGTATCAGAGAGTAAGTTGATCAGCCGGACTTTAGTCTGGGTCGCAACAGGAGATTCATTTTGCAACCCATCTCTAGGACCTACTTCGACAATCTTTACTTTGGAAGGCAGCATTACTTGTCCTGTGACTTGGTGACCCAACTTGGGTTACGTTTTTCAAGAAACGCTTGCAGCCCATCTTGACCTTGGGGTGATACTCTAATGTCCGCAATGAGCTTGCTAGTATAGTGAATCAGTTGTTGATCGATGGGGTTTTGATGACATTGATGGCAGAGCGTTTTCGCTTTACGCATCGCATCTGGGCTATTCAGTAGCAACGTCTTGATTACGCTATCGACCGCACTTTCAAGCTGTTTGGCTTCTTTCACTTCGTGCACAATACCAAACCGTTCGGCATCTTCGGCTGAAATGACTTCACCACTTAAGATATAGCGTCTAGCTTGTCTATTCCCCATCGCGCGCATGACGTAAGGCGCAATGGTTGCTGGAACTAAACCAAGCCTAACTTCACTTAAGCAAAAGTTGGCACTTTGGCTTGCGATGGCGATATCACTACAACAAATCAACCCTAAAGCACCACCATAAGCGGAACCTTGAACAACTGCGATGGTGGGTTGAGGGAACGAATCTAATGTTTCCATGAGTCTTGCCAAGTTTTGGGCATCAACGAAGTTATCTTGCCTCGTGCTGTCGGCCATCGACTGCATCCAATTCAAATCGGCCCCGGATGAAAAGTGCTTGCCGTTACTTCTTAATACCAAGCACCGCACATCCGTTCGTAAAGCGAGATAATCTAGGCGGTGGATCAGCAAGTCGATCGTACAAGCGTCAAAAGCATTGTGTTTAGCTGTTCTGTTTAGGGTAATGGTCGCTACGCCATTATCATCGACATGCCAAAGAACATCATCTTGCCTTTGGGCGTTGGGAATAATGCTTGGTTGCATTTCCTGCATACTAACTTCCTTAATTCATCTTTGGATGTTTACATTCTGAAGACGCCAAACTCGCTATCAGGAATGGGGGCATTTAATGCTGCCGTTAACGCTTGACTCAACACCTGACGCGTTTTTTTAGGGTCAATAATTCCGTCATCCCATAGCCGAGCACTCGCAAAATAGGGATGTCCTTGTGTTTCATACAAGTCTATGATCGATTCTCTAAAAATGTGCTCTTCTTGCTCTGACCACGCTTCCCCCTGACGTTCCTTCGCGTCTTTTCGAACTTGTGTTAAAACGCCTGCTGCTTGTTCTCCGCCCATCACAGAAATACGCGCGTTCGGCCACATCCACATCATGGTTGGATCATACGCTCGGCCGCACATGCCGTAATTACCAGCGCCGTACGATCCACCGATGATCACGGTAAACTTCGGCACGTCAGCACAAGCGACGGCCATCACTAGCTTGGCGCCATGTTTTGCGATGCCTTCTTCTTCAACCTTTTTTCCGACCATAAAGCCGGTAATGTTTTGGAGAAAAAGAAGCGGTGTTTTCCGTTTGGCGCACAGCTCAATAAAGTGCGCGCCTTTTTGTGCCGATTCAGAAAACAAGATACCGTTGTTTGCCACAATACCAATCAAGTGTCCTTGAATACGAGCGAAGCCACACACTAGCGTTCTGCCGTACAAGGATTTGAATTCGTCGAAATCAGAATCATCGACGATGCGGGCAATAATTTCTCGAACGTCGAATGACAGTCGTAAGTTGGCATTCACGACTCCGTAGATTTCTTCTGCGTCGTAGCGGGGAGGAAGTACGGTGTTTTCTGGCTTAACAGGTCTTGTTCTATTGGCATTGGCAATGGCTTCTCTCGCAAGCATTAGGGCATGTTCATCATTTTCAGCGTAATAATCTGCGACACCAGATTTTCGACAATGCACGTCTGCACCGCCGAGCTCTTCACCCGTCACGACTTCGCCAGTGGCCGCTTTCACCAAAGGTGGCCCCGCCAAAAAAATGGTGCCTTGCTCTTTAACCATAATGGACACATCCGCCATGGCAGGAACGTACGCGCCCCCAGCAGTGCAAAGCCCCATCACAACAGCAACTTGGGGGATGCCTTTCGCCGACATTCTCGCTTGGTTAAAGAAAATGCGACCAAAGTGTTCTTTGTCGGGGAAGACGTCGGACTGATGAGGGAGATTTGCGCCACCGGAGTCCACCAAGTACACGCAGGGGAGTTGGCAACGTTGGGCAATCTCTTGCGCTCTAAGGTGTTTTTTTACCGTGAGTGGGTAGTAGGTTCCGCCTTTTACCGAAGCATCGTTGGCGATGACCATGCATTGAATCCCCTCTATGATACCAATGCCGGCGATAACACCAGCGCAGGGGATCGCTTCGTCATACACTTGCCAGGCGGCAAACTGGCTGATTTCAAGAAAGTCAGTGTTGTCATCAAGCAAGCGCGCGATGCGTTCTCGTGCGGGGAGTTTTCCTTTTTGCCTCTGGTGCTCAATGGCTTTTTCACCGCCGCCCTGTTTGATGGTCTCGATGTGTTGATTAAGTTGAGTGACCAACGTTTCCATCGCAGCTTTATTGGAAAGAAATAACTCGTCAGTTGGCTTAGTTTTACTTTTGATAATGGCCATAATGACTTCCTTGTCGTATGTTCCGTTAGCGAGATTCTTCGAACAGTTCTCGGCCTATTAACATGCGGCGAATCTCTGAGGTACCCGCGCCGATTTCATAAAGCTTTGCATCACGTAACAAACGACCAGCAGGGTATTCATTGATGTAGCCATTCCCACCGAGCAGTTGTATTGCATCGAGTGCCATTTGTGTGGCGAGTTCTGCACTGTACAAAATCGCGCCAGCGGCGTCTTTGCGTGTTGCGTTACCTCGATCACAAGCCGCTGCGACGGTATATACATACGCTTTTGCTGCACTCATTCGAGAGTACATATCGGCGATCTTGCCCTGAACTAACTGAAACTCGCCAATGGATTTTCCAAACTGCTCTCGTTCATGTACGTACGGGACCACAATGTCCATGCAAGCTTGCATTATCCCGAGTGGTCCGGCAGCGAGGACGACGCGCTCGTAATCCAGCCCACTCATTAACACCTCGACGCCTTGATTCAACTCGCCAAGAATATTCTCTTTTGGCACTACGCAATGGTTAAATACAAGTTCGCAAGTATTCGAGCCTCTCATGCCTAGTTTGTCCAGCTTTTGAGCATGAGTGAAACCTGCGAAGTTACGTTCAATAATGAATGCGGTAATGCCACGTGAACCTGCGCTGACATCCGTTTTAGCGTAAAGCACCACTACGTCAGCATCGGGCCCGTTTGTTATCCACATTTTGTTGCCATTCAGTACAAAATGGTCGCCCTTGTTCTCCGCTTTCAGTTGCATGCTTATCACGTCTGAACCGGCATTGGGCTCACTCATCGCTAGGGCGCCAACGTGCGTACCATCAATGAGTTTTGGAAGGTATTTTTCGCGTTGAGAAGGCGTGCCGTTACGAAAGATTTGGTTGACGCACAGGTTAGAATGAGCGCCGTAGCTTAAAGCGACAGACGCAGAGGCACGGCTGATTTCTTCCATGGCAACAACATGAGCGAGGTATCCCATGCCTGCACCACCAAGCTCTTCATCGACGGTCACACCAAGCAACCCCATTTCTCCCAACAAAGGCCATAAATGATTCGGGAACTGGTTATCGCGGTCTATCTCAGCGGCGATGGGCGCAATATGTTCCGTAGCAAAGGCATTAACGTGTTCTCGGAGCATATCGATGGTATCACCAAGTCCGAAATTGAGTGGGGTATAGGTGCTTTTCATAACGTCTCCCGGTATCAGAGGTAAGGTGGAAAAGCCGATAGCGGTGTTGCTAATTGAGTATAGCGTTTATGTCTGCTTGCTTTTGAGTGTTTGAATACAACGCTCCTTAGCGGCATTCAACTCAGCCATAACGACGCTGATGTCGTTGAGTTGTTGTTGTAGGACAGCTTGTTTCTCTTCAATGATATTGAGCATTTTCAACAACTGTCCTTCGGTTTGTTGCATGTCGTAGAGCTCGAAAAGTTCACGAATTTCTGCCAACGAAAAACCGAGTCGTTTCCCTCTTAAAATCAGTTTGAGGCGAATTCTATCCCTGCGTTGATAAACGCGCATATTGCCTTTTCGCTCTGGTTCAATCAGACCCACGTCTTCATAAAACCGGATACTGCGAGTAGTAATATCAAACTCCTTGGCGAGGTCACTGATCTTGTATTTTTCCATAACATACTTACCTCGAATAAAAATCCAGTTTCTGGAAATCGAACCTTTAATGGGAAGGTCGAACATCAACTTTGAAATATAAACGCCTGCTCGGTGTGTTTTTTCATCTCATTGTAAAGGCTAGTGCTATGCTTACGTAAACGTCAAGAAATCGCGGAATGAAAGTTTGTTAGTGAAAAAGGCGATAAAGGCTGGTGTGGCGCTTGGTGAGTAATTCTATGTAGGGTGTCATCATTCTGCCAAGTGTTCACATATACCTTAAGGGAATGCGAATCATGGGAAAAGACATCTGGATTGTCAGCGCGAAAAGAACGCCAATTGGGCGCTTTCAAGGCAAGTTGCAAACTTACTCTGCTCCTCAATTAGGCGCACTGGCGATCAAGGCGGCAATGCACGAAGTGAATGTGACTTCGGTGGATGAAGTGTTCATGGGATGTGTGCTTCCAGCAGGGTGTGGACAAGCTCCTGCGAGGCAAGCATCTATGGGGGCCGATCTTCCTTTGGGTGTAGGGTGCACCACCATTAACAAAGTGTGTGGCTCTGGCATGAAGAGCGTCATGTTAGCGCACGATCTCATTAAAGCTGGAACGATTCGCTCAGCCATTGCTGGTGGTATGGAAAGTATGACCAATGCGCCGTATTTGCTGAGGGAGGCGAGAAAGGGAATGCGCATGGGGCACCAGTCTACGTATGACCACATGTTTCTCGATGGGCTACAAGATGCTTACGAAGGGCACTTAATGGGTGTTTATGCTCAGCAAGTCGCTGACAGGCTTAAGTTCACCAGAGAGCAAATGGATGAATGGGCCGTGATGTCGGCAAAACGTGCGTTGGAAGCTCAAGAGCGAGGCTTGTTTGCCGATGAACTTTCGCCGGTTTCACTCAATACCAAGTCAGAACAAGCGGTGCTGGACTACGATGAGCACCCACGCTCGATTGACCTTGGTAAAATTCCTCAACTCAAACCTGCATTCGATGAAAAAGGTACGGTGACCGCTGCTAATTCGAGTGCCATTTCAGATGGCGCGGCGGCTCTGGTGCTTATGGATGAAGACACTGCGCGTCATCAGGGGCTTAAACCACTTGCGATCATCAAGGCGCACTCTACACATGCCAGAAAACCTGCAGAATTTACTTTGGCCCCCGTCTACGCAATTGAGCAACTGCTGTTCCAGCTAGATTGGTCCATTTATGAAGTGGACCTGTGGGAAATCAATGAAGCCTTTGCCGTCGTGACACAAATAGCGGTGGCGGAACTTGGGCTTGATACGAGCAAAGTAAATATTAAAGGTGGAGCCTGTGCACTTGGGCATCCGATAGGGGCTAGTGGCGCACGAATTCTGGTGACATTGATTCACAGTTTGCGTCAGCTACAAGCGCTAGGCACCAATGGTGATCTCGAAGCCAAAAAAGTGATGCGGGGTGTTGCGTCACTTTGTATCGGTGGTGGAGAAGCCACGGCGATAGGCATTGAAATACCGCTTTAATTGAAATCAGAAAGGAGTAAATGATGACTCGTTTGGTTCCCTTGTTTATTGGTGGCGAGTTTCGTGAATCTCAAACATCGGATTGGGTTGAGGTAACCAATCCTGCCACTAATGATGTCATTGCGTACGTTCCATGTTCCACAGAGCACGAGATGGAAGCCGCCATTGATAATGCGAAAGAGACATTCCAATCCTGGAAGGAAGTGGCAGTATCCGAGCGTGCCAGAGTCATGCTTCGTTATCAGCACTTGCTCAAAGAGCATCATGATGAGCTTGCCACACTGCTTTCTCATGAAACGGGTAAGATTTTAGCGGATGCTAAAGGCGATGTGTGGCGAGGCATAGAGGTTGTTGAGCAGGCTGCAAATATTGCCAGCAACATGATGGGCGAAACCGTCGAAAACGTTGCCACGGATATTGATAGTTACTCAATGATTCAGCCCCTAGGTGTGTGTTGCGGCATTACGCCATTTAACTTTCCTGCCATGATTCCGTTGTGGATGTTCCCAATCGCTATCGCTGCGGGCAATACATTTGTGCTTAAACCCTCCGAACAAGTGCCGTTGACCTCTATTCGTTTAGCTGAACTATTTGAGCAAGCTGGCGCGCCGGAAGGAGTGTTGCAGATCGTTCATGGCCGCAAAGAGCAAGTCGACTTTCTTCTGGGTCATCCTGATATTCGAGCGGTGTCATTTGTTGGCTCGGTTCCCGTTGCCCGTTATATCTACACCACAGGGACTAAACATTTTAAACGGGTTCAAGCTTTTGCTGGTGCAAAGAATCACATGGTGATCATGCCTGATGCAAACAAAGATCAAGTGGTGAATAACCTAATCGGAGCCTCCGTAGGGGCTGCGGGGCAGCGTTGTATGGCAATTTCTGTTGCGGTATTTGTCGGCGATTCAAAACAATGGATTACAGACCTCAAACAGGCAATGGCGAAAGTACACCCAGGGCCTTGGGACGATGAGCAAGCTGCTTATGGCCCACTGATCAGTGAGCAAGCTAAACAACGCGTATTGGACCTAATTGAAGATGGCAAACAACAAGGCGCAGTGTGTGAACTCGATGGCAGTCAGTGTGAAGTGGAAGGCTTTCCCGGTGGAAACTGGATTGGCCCAACCTTGTTTAGCGGTGTAACAGCGAACATGTCGATTTACACGCAAGAGATATTTGGCCCTGTCTTAGTTTGTATGGAAGTCGAAACGTTGCAAGAAGCTATTGAGTTAGTGAATCGCAACCCTTACGGCAACGGAACTTCTATATTTACCGCTAATGGCGCTGCTGCGAGAAAATATCAGCATGACATTCAAGTCGGTCAAGTGGGGATTAATGTGCCAATTCCAGTCCCTTTACCATTTTTCTCCTTTACTGGTTGGAGAGGCAGTTTCTATGGTGATTTACATGCGTATGGTAAACAAGCAGTGCGTTTTTATACCGAGACCAAAACGGTGACGGCGCGTTGGTTTGATGACGATATTCCAACGGGGCCAAATCTGACCATCCAACTGCGCTGAGTGAATAAAAGGAGCTTTTATGGACTTTGAACTTAATGAAGATCAACGTGCATTTGCCGATACCGCTCAACAATTTGCCGATGAGCGTTTAGCACCGATGGCGGCGGAGTGGGATGAAAAGCAGATTTTCCCCAAAGACGTATTGAGAGAGGCGGGGGAACTAGGGTTTCTCAGTCTCTACACTCCAGAAGCGCAAGGTGGCCTAGGGCTGAGTCGCTTGGATGCTTCAATTATCTTTGAACAACTGGCCATGGGATGTACGTCCACTACGGCGTTTATGACGATTCACAACATGGTCAGTTGGATGATAGCCAGTTTTGCTACCGATGAAGCCAAAACGCAGTTCTGTCCGAAATTAGTTACGGGGGAGTGGTTAGGCTCCTATTGCTTAACTGAGCCTAACGCAGGATCAGACGCCGCTGCACTGACCACTTCCGCTACAAAAAAGGGAGATAAGTATGTCATCAACGGCGGCAAAACCTTTATCTCTGGCGCAGGAGAGACAGATGTTTTGGTCGTGATGGCGCGAACCGGAGAAGCGGGTGCCAAAGGCGTGTCTGCATTTGTTGTTCCTGCTCACGCAGATGGTATCAGCTATGGGCGCAAAGAACCCAAAATGGGTTGGAACAGCCAACCAACACGAGCGGTTACTTTTGAAAATGTCGTTATTCCAGCTAGCCATTTACTGGGCGAAGAAGGGCAAGGTTTTGTCTTTGCGATGAAAGGGCTTGATGGAGGGCGTATAAATATTGCGACCTGTTCCGTCGGTACGGCTCAACAGGCCCTTGAACAGGCGACACAATACATTCAGGAGCGTAAGCAGTTCGGCAAGTCGCTTGCGCAGTTTCAAGCCTTACAATTCAAATTAGCAGACATGGCGACAGAGCTAGTGGCTGCTCGGCAGTTAGTGCGCTATGCCGCCAGCAAGCTCGACCGAAATGACCCAGATGCCACGGCTTATTGCGCGATGGCAAAACGGTTCGCAACCGATGTGGGCTTTCAGGTTTGCGACCAAGCGCTGCAGCTTTATGGCGGCTATGGTTACATCAAAGAGTATCCAATGGAGCGTCATTTCAGAGATGTGCGTGTGCATCAAATTCTGGAGGGAACGAACGAAATCATGCGCTTGATCATCGCGCGCCGTTTGCTCTCTGAGGAGTCGGCCTTGCTGTAGCGAAGTATTGGATTTGCTCATTGAGAAAGGATTCAGATATGCCATTAACCCAAGAAGCCATTCAACATACGATCACTAATCACGTTGCGGTGGTGACGATGAACAACCCGCCGGCCAATACGTGGACAGCAGAGAGCCTCAAGGTACTGAAGTCGCTGATACTCACACTTAACAATGATAAGCAGGTCTACGCACTGGTTTTAACCGGCAGTGGAGAAAAGTTTTTCTCTGCTGGTGCAGATCTCAAGCTATTTTCTGACGGTGACAAAGCGGTTGCGTTAGACATGGCGCGATGCTTTGGTGAAGCCTTTGAAATGCTCTCGGAATTCCGTGGTGTTTCCATTGCCGCTATTAATGGTTACGCCATGGGTGGAGGTTTAGAAGTGGCATTAGCTTGTGATATTCGAGTCGTGGAAGAGCAAGCGGTACTTGCTTTACCTGAAGCCAAAGTCGGACTTTTGCCCTGCGCTGGCGGTACCCAAAACCTCACAGCGTTAGTAGGGGAAGGCTGGGCAAAGCGTATCATTTTATGTGGAGAGCAAGTCAGCGCTGACAAAGCAAAAGAACTAGGCCTAGTTGAGGAGTTGGTTCCCAAAGGTGAAGCTTTAAGTAAAGCGCTGGAACTTGCTGAATCTGTTGCGAACCAGTCACCATCTTCTGTCGCCGCATGTAAGGCGCTCATTCAAAATATGCGCTCTGCGCCACTTAAGCACGGCTTAATGAAAGAGCGAGAGTTGTTTCTGAATCTTTTTGATACGGAAGATCAAGTTGAGGGTGTTCGCGCCTTTTTAGAAAAACGCCCACCGCAATGGAAAAACCGATAGGAGGCCACATGGCAGGGATGGTAACCATTAGTGAAATAGAGTGCTTAGATGGCGTGCACCGCATTGGTATCGCAACGTTAGACAACACCGCTTCATTGAATGCATTGACGTATGACATGTTAGTCCAACTTAACGATCAGCTTATCAAGTGGCAAGATGATCCACATATGGCTTGTGTGGTACTGACTGGCGCTGGAGAAAAAGCATTCTGTGCTGGTGGTGATGTTCGAGCTATGTATCACGTCATGCATAACGAGAGTAAAGAAAAAATCGTAGAGTTCTGTACGAACTATTTCTCGTTGGAGTATGAGTGTGACTATCTCATCCACACTTACAACAAACCCATTATCGGTTGGGGAGAAGGTATTGTCATGGGCGGTGGGATGGGGCTTTTTATGGGAACCAGCCATAAAGTTGTGACAACAATATCACGCCTTGCTATGCCAGAAATCAATATCGGACTGTATCCTGATGTGGGAGGTACGTGGTTTTTAAGCCAGATAGATCCGCAAGTGGGTTTATTCCTCGGGTTGACAGGTTCAATGGTAAATTCAAGTGACGCTGTCACTATTGGTTTGGCCGATTGGTCACTGTTGGAAGAGCAGTATCCCACCTTACTGGATGAGCTAAAGCGGCTCCAGTGGGGCAAAGAAGATGCGAAAGAGTTGGTAACTGCACTACTACAGTTAATGGAAGAACAAGTTATTGATAGCAAACCAACCACGCAAATTTGTCCATACTTAGATCAGATAGAGGAAGCGTGCAAAGGCTTTGATCTTAATGCGATAGCACAGCGAATCATGGCTATCGAAGGGAATAGCCAGTGGATAGAAAACGCGAAACAAACGTTCGCATCGGGCAGTGCGATCACCGCGCATATTTGCTTTAGACAAGTGAAAGAGTACCACAGCTTACCGCTTGCAGATTGTTTCCGTTTAGAGTTGAGTTTGTCGGTTCGCAGTGCCTTATTAGGTGAGTTTAAAGAGGGCGTCCGTTCTCGGCTTATTGACCGGGATGGCGAACCTAACTGGATGTTTAACAGTGTCAGTGAAGTCGATGAAGATGTCATCGATACCTTGTTTACCTCACTTTGGCCGGATGACGAACATCCGCTTGCTGATTTGGGTGAACAAACACTAGGTCAATAAGGAGAATGATCATGAGTACCATCGCATTTATCGGTTTAGGAAGAATGGGGCATCCGATGGCGCAAAACTTACTCGCGTCTGGATTTAACGTGCAAGTATTCGATGTCGATAGCGAAGCCGCAAAGCAACTAGTACCTTTTGGTGCGGTGGTGGCGAGCTCTATTGAGGAAGTCGTGGATGGTGCTAGCACAGTCATCACGATGCTACCAGCAGGGTCTCACGTTCGTTCCGTGTATCTTGGTGACTTACATGGTGGCGTAGGTGTCCTCAATCTTGTCTCGCCAAGTACCTTGATGATTGATTGTTCAACCATTGATCCGGACTCTGCGCGATTAGTCGCCAATGAAGCGGCAAATAAACGCGTGTTGTTTGTCGACGCGCCCGTTTCGGGGGGCGTTGCTGGCGCTAAAGCGGCGACATTAACCTTTATTGTTGGTGGTTCGGATCAAGCGTTTTCTAAAGCCAATGCCATTTTGCAGTATATGGGAAAAAATGTTTTCCATGCTGGCAAAGCAGGCGATGGTCAAATGGCGAAAATCTGTAACAACCTTATGCTCGGCATTTTAATGTCTGGTACGTGCGAGGCATTAAACCTAGGTATCGATCATGGACTCGATCCAAAAGTGCTATCAAACATCATGCTGCAAAGCTCTGGCCGAAATTGGGCATTGGAGCTTTACAATCCTTGCCCAGGCGTGATGGACAGTGCGCCAGCCAGTCACGATTACCAACCGGGCTTTATGAGCAAACTCATGCTGAAAGATCTCGGCTTGGGGTTAGATGCGGCGTTACAAACACATTCTTCGGTTCCGATGGGGTCGTTAGCGCGCAACTTATATTCTTTCCACAACGCGAGCGGCCACGGCGAACTCGATTTCTCAAGCTTATTTGAGTTATACAAGAGTAAGAAAGGCTAGACCGAGTTTTGTGACAAACCAGCCCGAGATGGTGACGTAAAACGCGCATCATTTCGGCCAACTTAGACTGGTTGAGATAGAGAACATTACGAGCTATGGAGTGCACCAATATGGACATAAAAAGTAGTGTTATTGCCATTACAGGAGCAGGGCAGGGGCTTGGGCAAATGATGGCCATTACCCTTGCTCAAGCTGGCGCTGATTTAGCGTTGTTGGATGTAAACGCCAGTGGCTTAATGGAAACACAAGAGCAGTGTCGAATGCTGAGTGCGAAAGCGTTGACATATCAAGTGGATGTTACCAACGAAATCGACGTTGAAACCACGTTTGAAGCGATTATCCAAGATTTTGGTCAACTCAATGGGTTAGTCAATAACGCTGGCGTATTAAGAGATGGGTTACTTGTAAAAGCAAAAGATGGCGTGATCAGTAAGATGTCTTTGGATCAATTCAATTTGGTCATGAACGTTAACGTGACAGGAACATTTTTGTGTGGGCGTGAAGCTGCCGTCAAGATGATTGAGAGTGGATCCCAAGGCGTTATCATCAATATTTCTAGTGTTGCGAGAGCAGGAAATATCGGACAAACCAATTATTCTGCGTCAAAAGCGGCGGTCGCGACCATGGCGACAACATGGGCCCGTGAGCTCGCAAGATACGGTATTCGCGCGGCGGCGGTTGCACCAGGTGTAGTTCATACCGCGATGGCAGAGCAAATGAAACCAGAAGCCATAGAGCGATTAGAAAAGATGATCCCAGTTGGCAGGATGGGCGAAACAAGCGAAATCGCGCATGCAGTAAAATACATTATTGAGAGTGATTACTTTACTGGCAGGGTTTTAGAAGTGGATGGCGGTATTCGTATGTAAGTGACCACTTAAATAAGGCTCTGATAGACCTGAATAATAAGTTTCTTTCCATTTCAACATTTTCTATGTTGTGGAGTGCTAATTCTGCGCAACCCAAATGTATTTACAACTTATGTTTGGATTTACCTTGAGAATGATTTCTCGCAATCCAATAAAGAGATGTAAATACCACTCAAATATTAAGTGAAATCATTAATTTGATGCTGATCACACTTTTGGTTTTTTAGTTTCCGCTTCTCATTAAGGCTATCTGCGTAAATGAAGTTGATAGTCAGTCTCATCAATTTTAAGTTTCAACTATTTGTTTTTAAATAATTAATTGTTGAAGCACGAGAAATTCGTGTTGAGGTTAATATTCGATTTAAAGTGTGTAACTTCCATTAATGGAAGGTTAGTTTCCAGTTGTGGCTAATGAGCTTTAACTTTTTACTCCTCATAATGCGCCAAATGTAACATAGTGTTTCAAAGTGTAACAATAAACTCACACTAAGAGTGTGGTTTTGATCTCCACTCAATTCCGTTTTGTTTCGCTCTGAGCCCGACGTTACTCATGCTCAACACATAAACATTCTAATGACTATAACAACTGGTTCTTGGCTTGATACCAATCGTATCGTAGCAAATAACGGTTCATTCTAGCTGGTTAAATGCTTGATGACGAAGTTGAAAAATTGTAAGTAGAATAACTACTTATCGAAGTTTTTTCTTGTTCTCATACATTACCTCTGCGCTATTTGTGAGCTTTTATTTACTTTGATTGGCATCTGCTTTGAAACCAGACAACCATCGAGAAAGTTAATGGAAGCCTCAAGATATAAACGCATCTTGTCGAGGGGAAGTTTGGCGTCCGTCATACTTATGCTCTCAGGATGTAATTCAGCTTTACTTGACCCCAAAGGTGCCATTGGTGTGCAAGAAAAAGAGTTAATTATTACTGCTCTTTTGCTGATGTTGATCGTTGTAATCCCTGTGATTTTAATGACGATTTACTTCGCTTACCGATACCGCGCCTCTAACACTGAAGAAGAGTACGCACCCGAGTGGTCACACTCGACCAAAATCGAAGTGGTGGTATGGACAATTCCAATCATCATCATTGCGATTCTTGCGACGATCACATGGCGTTCAACTCATGAACTAGAGCCATCCAAACCTTTGGAAAGTGATGTTAAACCAATGACCATCGAAGTGGTGTCACTCGATTGGAAATGGTTGTTCATATATCCAGAAGAAAACATTGCGACGGTGAACTATGTGGCGTTCCCGAAAGACGTGCCAGTGCAGTTCAAACTGACTTCGGACAACATCATGAACGCGTTTTTCATCCCTCGCTTAGGTACACAGATCTACGCGATGCCAGGAATGGTAACCAAGCTCAACCTGATAGCGAACCACGAAGGTGACTACAAGGGTTTTGCATCGAACTACAGCGGCGAAGGCTTTTCGCAAATGAAGTTCACAGCTTCAGCAATGTCTGATCGTGCTGCGTTCCTAAATTGGGTGCAGAAAGTGAAGGCGAGCCCTGATCGTATTGAAGATTGGGAGCAATACAGCTCACTGGCAGCGCCAAGTATCGCAGAGCCAGTCACTTTGTTCTCTAGCGTTCCTCCGTTCTTGTTCACCGACGTTGTGACTCAGCATCCTGGTTCAATGAACTGTTTGCCTGAAAACCAAGGATAATCGTAATGTTTGGAAGATTAACTCTTGATTCAGTTCCATTCCACGAACCTATTATCGTCATCACCCTAGCGGTTGTGGCGCTGGTTGGTTTAGCCGTAGTTTACGCGGTGACCAAAGCCGGAAAGTGGCAATATTTGTGGAATGAATGGTTTACTTCAGTAGACCATAAAAAACTTGGCTTCATGTACATCGCAGTAGCGATGGTGATGCTTGTTCGTGGTTTTGCTGACGCAGTCATGATGCGTAGTCAGCAACTCCTTTCTTCTGCGGGTGAAGCAGGTTACTTGCCACCGCATCACTACGATCAAATTTTTACTGCCCACGGCGTGATCATGATCTTTTTTGTAGCGATGCCATTGGTCATTGGTTTGATGAACATCATCGTGCCATTGCAGATTGGTGCACGTGACGTGGCTTTCCCGTATCTGAATAACTTGAGCTTCTGGCTGTTTGTTGTTGGTGTCATCCTAACAAACATGTCTCTCGGCTTAGGTGAATTTGGTCGTACAGGTTGGCTAGCGTATCCGCCGCTTTCAGGTATTGAGGCAAGCCCAGGAGTCGGGGTCGACTATTGGATTTGGGCGCTGCAGATATCAGGTGTTGGTACGACGTTAACAGGCGTGAACTTCTTCGCGACCATTTTGCGTATGCGTACACCGTCTATGCCAATGATGAAGATGCCAGTTTTCACTTGGGCGTCTCTGTGTGCAAACATTTTGATCATCATTTCATTCCCAATCCTAACGGTGACTATCGCTCTGCTTACGCTGGATAGATACCTAGGCATGCACTTCTTTACCAATGATCTTGGCGGCAACGTAATGATGTACGTCAACCTGATTTGGGCTTGGGGTCACCCAGAAGTGTACATTTTGATCTTGCCAATTTTTGGTGTGTTCTCAGAAGTCACCGCAACCTTCTCACGTAAAAAGTTGTTCGGTTACACATCGCTAGTTTGGGCTACCGTAGTTATCACGATTCTTGCCTTTGTTGTTTGGCTACACCACTTCTTTACGATGGGGTCTGGCGCGAACGTAAATGCCTTCTTCGGTATTGCCACGATGATCATTTCTATCCCAACAGGGGTGAAGATCTTCAACTGGCTATTCACCATGTACAAAGGCCGCATCCGCTTTACGACGCCAATGATGTGGACGGTGGGTTTCCTGATCACCTTTACTGTTGGTGGTATGACGGGCGTACTAATGGCTGTTCCGGGTGCAGATTTCGTTCTGCATAACTCAGTATTCCTTATCGCTCACTTCCACAACGTTATCATCGGTGGTGTGGTGTTTGGATGTTTCGCTGCGATCACTTACTGGTTCCCGAAAGCGACCGGTTTCACCATGAATGAAACTTGGGGCAAACGTGCGTTCTATCTTTGGATTATTGGTTTCTTAATGGCGTTCCTACCGCTTTATGCGCTGGGCTTTATGGGGATGACTCGTCGTTTAAGCCAAGACATCAACCCAGAATACTTCCCACTGTTGTCGATTGCCGCAGCAGGTACGGTTGTGATTGCGCTGGGCGTATTGTCTCAGTTCATCCAAATTTACGTGAGTATCCGTGACCGCGAGCAAAATCGTGATTTAACTGGTGACCCGTGGGGTGGACGTACTCTTGAGTGGGCAACATCGTCTCCACCGCCGTTCTACAACTTTGCGCACCTACCAAAAGGTGATGTGCTGGATGCCTTCTGGTACCAGAAACAAAGTGGCGAGTTCGATCCAACTAAAGAAGTGGAATACGAACGTATTCATATGCCAAAAAACACGGCAACAGGCATCTACGTGTCGGCTTGGTCGCTCCTATTTGGCTTCGGCATGATTTGGTACATCTGGTGGCTAGCGGCGGCAAGTTTGGTCGGTATTATCGTGACGTGTATTCAGCATAGCTATAACGATGATGTGGATTACTACGTGGAAGTTGAAGAGATCAAAGCAATTGAGGCCGAACGTCGAGCTCAGCTTGAAGAAGCGAAGAAAAACTCAGTGAAAGACAGCGAAAGTAAAGATGATCTGGAGGTGACGTATGCAAACTAATATCGCAGCACATCACGACCATGATCACCACCATGACACGCATGGCAACAAGCTATTTGGCTTCTGGGTTTACCTGATGAGTGACTGTGTATTGTTTGCGACCTTGTTCGCGACGTACGCTGTGCTGTCGAGCAATTCAATTGCAGGCCCAACAGGTAAAGACATTTTCGAACTCCCATTCGTGTTTGTCGAAACCATGCTGCTGCTGTTTAGCAGTATCACATTTGGTTTTGGCATTATCGCGATGAAGCGCAACAACGTTGCTGGTCTCAAACGCTGGATGTTAGTCACGTTCGCGCTTGGTCTTGGCTTTATCTGTATGGAGGTCTATGAGTTCCATCACCTGATTGAAGAAGGCTATGGGCCACAAACAAGTGCATTCCTATCGGCATTCTTTACGTTGGTTGGTACGCACGGCCTGCACGTAACCTTTGGTCTGATTTGGTTAGCGGTAGCGTATCATCAACTGTCGACGAAAGGTCTGAACGACAATATGGCAATGCGCTTTAACTGCTTAAGCCTATTCTGGCACTTTCTAGATATCGTTTGGATTTGTGTCTTTACCATCGTTTACTTACTGGGGGTAATGTAATGGATCAACATATAGAAACCAGTTCGTCAGATTACGTGAAAGGCTTTATTGCCTCACTGATTCTGACGGTAATTCCGTTCTACTTTGTTTGGACGAAATCATTACCAGATACAACGACCTATGCGATTCTATTTGGATGTGCATTAGTGCAGATATTTGTTCACTTTAAATACTTCTTGCACATGGAAACAAAAACATCCGACGGACGTTGGAACCTTGTATCACTGATGTTTACCGCCATTGTTGTACTTATCCTTATCGCTGGCTCGGTATGGATCATCTACAACATGAACGTCAACATGAAGTTGTAGGTCAAGGTATGCTGAAAAGTTATTTGTCTATCACTAAACCGGGCATTATTTTCGGCAACCTGATTTCTGTTGCGGCGGGGTTCTTCCTCGCCGCAAAAACAGAACCAGCCAGTCTAATGTTGTTCGTTACGACGTTAGTTGGTGTTGGGTTAGTCATCGCTTCAGGTTGTGTGGTGAATAATATTTTCGATCGTGATATCGACCAAAAGATGGCACGTACACGAAATCGTGAAACAGTGAAAGGCAACATCAATATCGATATTGCGTTTGTTTATGCACTTGCATTATTGCTGGTAGGAACCGCACTGTTATTTATCCGAGTGAACCCACTATCCGCTGTCGTCGTGTTGCTTGGCTACGTGTATTACGTGTTCTTTTACACGATGTGGTACAAACGTAACTCGGTGTATGGGACCTTAGTGGGAAGTATCTCAGGCGCAGTTCCGCCATTGGTGGGTTACTTAGCGGTAACAAACTTCATTAGCTTGGAAGCGATTTTACTCTTTACCATGTTCTGTCTCTGGCAAATGCCGCACTCGTATGCCATTGCCATGTTCCGCATGCAAGACTACCGAGAAGCCGGGATTCCCGTATTGCCAGTTAAAGAGGGCATTCATAAAGCGCATCGACACATGAAAGCGTATGTCGTGGCTTTTGGAGCAGCATCATTGGGGTTATTTTTACTAGGTGAAGCCGGGTATGAATACTTAGCAGTTGCAGCGGTTGTTTGCTTTATGTGGACGAAAGTGACCTTTCGCAGCATTGATGACAACAACTACATCGCTTGGTCAAAGTCGGTGTTTAAAGTCTCACTGCTAGTGGTGATGGGGATCAGTGGTGTGCTTGGCGTCGAGTTGATTCCTCTAGCTCTGTAATAACCAAACCTAAGCGTTTGCTACGCGCTAATATCTTTTGCTGCTGAATGCATGAATGACCTTACCTAGAAGTAAGGTCATTTCACTTTCTATTGTCCTTTATTTTCACTGTTTTTCCTGTTCCTCCTCTAGCTTCACTATCACGTATTCATATCTAAAAGCAAAAACAACCAGTGTGTAAAACATAGTGAAGCACGTTTCCGCTGACGCGTAATAATGCCAAGAAATAGCGACTTTTAAGCTAAAAAGTATAAACAGCGCAATAACTCTACTTACCATATGAGAATTCAATATCGATAGTTTGTAATGTAAACATTTGGGGGGAGTGCTAGTTCCCATAGCAGCATACAAACTAACAATGTGAATGTTTGAGTTGAAGCGAAATACAAAAGTTTTACGACTGAAAGTGGGTGAGGAAGCATCTTAGCTCCAGTGAAATGAACACGATTAAGAATCATCCTTTTACATAATCTAAAAACTCACCAAACCTTAACCCAGATTAAAGTTTTGTCGTCTCCGAGGCATTAAGGTGCGCCTGTAGTTTGCAGGTCTCAAGGATTCAGAGAAGGAACAGCCATACATCGTGTATCGCTGTTCCTTTTTCGTTCTTGTTTACTTGCGAAAAGATAAAACATAAAGACAACTTTAAGAGGACTGGTTTTGAGCATTTTGTTTTCCGAAGCCCGCATTGGCAACATGCCTCTAAAGAACCGTTTTGTGAGAAGCGCAACGTGGGAGAACATGGCGACCGAAGATGGTCACATGACGGCAAAGCTTTACGATATTTACGAAACGCTTGCGAAAGGGGAGGTTGGGCTTATTGTCACGGGTTATGCCAATATCGTTGAAGAAGAGAAACCCAACGCAGGTATGATGGGGATCTACAACGACTCTTTTATTGAAGAATACAAAAAGCTAACAGAGCTAGTACATCAACAAGATTCTAAAATCGTGATGCAAATTGCTTACGGTGGCACCAAAACCACCCATAACGTCGGTGAGCGTGTCATCTTCGCTCCGAGTGACGTGCCTGAGCGTGGTACAAATACGCAAGGCAAAGCGATGACAAAGGACGAAATAGACTACATCGTAAAGGCATTCGCATTGGCGAGTAAACGTGCTCAAGACGCTGGTTTTGACGGCGTAGAGATTCATGCGGCGCACACTTATTTAATTAACCAGTTTTTAAGCCCGTACTATAATCGTCGAGAAGACGAATATGGCGGTGACTTAGAAAATCGCATGCGCTTTCTTTTAGAAATTTATTCTGAAACCAGAAAGCTGGTTGGAAGCGAATTTCCCATCCTCGTTAAACTGACGGCAACTGAGTTCTTTGACGGCGGTTTAACGTTCGATGAAACTCGCGTCGTCTGTAAGACACTTGAAGAAGTAGGCGTTGATGCGATCGTCGTGTCTGGCAATATTCACGGCAAAGCAAACGAACTTGTTGGTCAAACGTTCGATGGTTACACACTACAAAAAGAAGGTTACTTTCACGAATATGGTCACGTGATCAGTCAGGACGTTAGCATACCGGTGATTACTGTCGGCGGGCTGAGCGACATTGATGCGATTGAGAAAATTGCAGAAAACACAGATATCCAATTTTTTGCTGTGTCACGCCCTTTATTGGCTGAGCCGCAGTTGATCAAACGTTGGAAAGAAGGCAATCGCGCACCAGTAGATTGCGAACGTTGCTCAAAGTGTCGTACCAAGCGTGGTAACTTTTGCGTGGTGTATAAGAACCGAAATCGTCGCAAAAAATAGAACGAAGCGAATACACAAATACAAATTAGCCTCCACTCTGAATATGGAGGCTTTTAATTATCCGCATGTTAATCGAACCATTATTTATCTTCTTTTTGATAGTTTAAATAATGCACACAAAGATCGTGAAATGCTTTAGCTTGAGGCGAGATCGTGCGATCGGTTAACGTAAATATACCAATTTGCCTTTCAAGTGGTGGCTCGATAAGCGGAATCCAAACCAAGCGTGTTTCATTGGTTGGGAAAGCAAGCTTCGGTAGGGTCGTGACACCAATCCCAAGTTCTAAGACAGAAAACAGCGAAGTAATATTTTCGACCGAATAGAGCGCTTGCTGACTCAGAGCTCTTGCTGGGGTTGGATCGAGAAGTGTACAAGTGCCGTTACGGATAAAGGGTTGTTCCAACAAAGTTTGCCACTCGATTCCTTCTGGATGACTCGCAATAGGGTTATCCTTTAAACATACCACGCCAATTGGATCGGCTAACAGTGGCGTAAAGTCAATGCCGCCCTCATCGAGGTGAGAGGGGTTACCGAGCGCTAAGTCGACCTCACCGGAGAGTAGGCGAGCCTCGACGCCAGCGGCATTATCGTCTATCAAGCTTACTTCTACATTTGGATACTGTTCGCAAAAGGCGCCCAACACGCTAGGAATGAGCTTCGCTGCAACAGAAGGAACGCTCGCAATTCGCACTCTCCCTTGCTGTCCGGCAGCGGCTGCTTTGAGATCGTTGTCTAGTGCACTGTAGATATTGAGAAACTGAACCACTTTGGGCAGACAAATTTCACCAAACGGGGTCAATTTGGTTTTGTTTCCGGGTTCAAACAGCGTTTGCCCTAGAATTCTTTCAAGCTCTTTTATCGATGTTGACAGTGCCGCCTGAGAACGATTTGCACGATGTGAAGCGGCTCGAAAGCCTCCTTCCTCGACTACCATCACAAAATGCATTAATTGTTGAAGCTTAATACTCATCCCTAATGCCTCTTAATCCCTTTATTTACGTTATTTTAAACAGAGTGATAAGTTTAATTTATCAAATGTCAAAAATTTACCGTTAGATTTATCGCCTGTCAATGTGCATCATTTAACCATATTGAAACAAAGTCGTTACAAAGGTTGAAAGGCACGTGAATACTCCTACTAAAAAACACCCAGTTAAAACCAGTCTATTTGCTTCTAAAGCGCCGCTTGAATGGGCGATAGTCAACAACGGAACCCTGTATACGGCTCAAATTCCTATTGATGACACAGGCGCGGTTGTGGAAGGCGGTATCGAAGCACAAACACGTCAAACCTTTAACAATCTCATTCACACCCTGGAGTGTGCAGGGGAGTCTTTGGACTCGGTGTTGCAGGTCCTGATTTATGTGACTGACAGAGAATACTTAAAGACCGTTAACCAAGTGTACGCGGAATATTTTGAAGCGCCGTACCCAAATCGCGCCGCCATGGTGGTTGCAGGGTTAGCGCGAGAAGAGATGTTGGTGGAGTTTGTTGTCTACGCGTCGGCAAGCCAACCAGAATAAATCCAACGAGAATAATTAGAGATCAGTGAGTGAGTGGCTTGCCATCACAAATCGGAAGAACAAGGAAAGAACCATGACTTTTATTAACAATGTTCAAGCAGAAAAATCCCTCTATATAGCAGGTGAATGGCAATCGGGCATGGACACCATCGCCAATATTAACCCTTCTGATATCAGCGAAAACATTGGCGATTTCGCACAAGCGAGTGTGTCGCAAGTAGAGCAAGCGATTCAAGCGGCTAAATCAGCGCAGCCAGAGTGGGAAAAAACACCAATCGAGCGCAAGCAAGCAGTGCTACAAGCGATTGGTGATGAGCTCATTGCACGATGTGACGAATTGGGCACCTTGCTTTCGCGTGAAGAAGGTAAACCATTTGCTGAAGGTCGAGGTGAGATTTACCGTGCTGGCCAATTCTTCCAATACTTTGCTGCTGAGGTTCTGCGTCAAATTGGCGATAGCGCTGCTTCCGTCCGTCCAGGTGTCTCCGTTGAAGTTACTCGCGAAGCCGTCGGCGTTATCGCCATTATCTCTCCTTGGAACTTCCCAACAGCAACAGCGGCTTGGAAAATCGCGCCAGCACTTGCGTTTGGCAACAGCGTCGTCTGGAAGCCTGCCAACCTAACCCCAGCAAGTGCCGTTGCGCTGACAGAGATTATCCATCGCCAAGGTTTACCTGCTGGCACGTTTAACCTCGTTTTGGGTAGCGGTTCGCAAGTAGGTAATACCCTTATCAATTCGAAGGATGTGAACGGCGTGAGCTTCACTGGTTCTGTGGACACAGGCCGTAAAGTTGCAGCGGCAACGGCACCAAATTTTGTGCGTTGTCAGCTAGAGATGGGTAGCAAAAATGCGCTCGTAGTGGCAGATGATGCAGACATTCAGATTGCTGTCGAAGCAACAATCGCAGGCTCATTCTCGGGTGCAGGTCAAAAGTGCACCGCGTCTTCTCGTCTTGTCGTTATGGACGGAGTTCACGACGCGTATGTTGAAGCGCTAATCAAACGCATGAGCGAACTTAAAGTGGGTCACGCTCTAGAAGAGGGCGTGTTCATGGGCCCTGTTGTTGATGGTAACCAGCTGAATGCGAACTTTGAGTGGATCGAAAACGCACGCCAAGCAGGCGCGGAGCTGGCTTTCGGTGGTGAGCGTCTGAGCCTAGAGCATGACGGTTACTACATGTCACCAACTCTGTTTTTAAATACACAGAATGGCTGGGAAGTGAACCAAGAAGAAGTCTTTGCGCCAATGGCGAGCGTGATTCGCGTTTCTGATCTGGATGAGGCAATTGCAGTCGCGAACGATACGCGCTTTGGCCTGACAGGCGGCATTATCACGCAAAGCTTGCGTAATAGCGCGATCTTCAAACAGCAAGTCCAAACGGGCTGCGTCATGGTTAACTTGCCAACTGCGGGTACAGATTATCACGTTCCATTTGGTGGCCGTAAAGAGTCTAGCTTTGGTCCTCGTGAGCAAGGTCAGTACGCCAAAGAGTTCTACACCGTAGTGAAAACCGCTTATCAGCGTCCTTACTAAGATCGGCAGGGTAACTGATGGTGTCAGTTACCCGCACGAAAAGGCTAAGAAATTGTTTAAGGAGTGGTTATGTACCAACAACGGATTGTGATTGACGGATTGCAGTACTGCAATTGGGATCGAGAGTATTTCCAAACGCTTAAGGCGAGTGGCATTACCGCCGTTCATGCCACCATCGTCTACCACGAAACTGCGCGCGAAACCTTGACGCGTTTTGCTGAGTGGAACTTGCGCTTCGAGCAAAATGCGGACCTCATCATGCCTATTTATTCAATGGCAGATGTAGAAAAAGCCAAAGCAGAAGGCAAAGTCGGCATCTTCTTCGGCGCGCAAAATTGCTCACCAATCGATGATGAAATTGGCCTGATTGAAGTGATGCGCCGTCAAGGTCTGCTGATCATGCAACTGACCTACAACAACCAAAGCTTACTGGCGACAGGTTGTTACGAACAAAATGATTCCGGCGTAACTCGCTTTGGTAAGCAAGCGATTGAAGAGATGAACCGAGTCGGGATGATCATTGATATGTCCCACAGCGCAGAGCGTTCAACGTTGGAAGCTATCGAGCTCTCTTCGCGTCCAATTTGTATCAGCCATGCTAACCCGACGTTTGCGCATGACGCACTGCGCAACAAGTCCAACACCGTGATCAAAGCACTGACGGAGCGCGGTGGTTTGATTGGATTCAGTTTATATCCGTTCCATTTACCAAATGGCAGCCAGTGCACGCTGGATGATTTCTGCCAGATGGTAGCGAAAACCGCAGACATGTTTGGCGTCGACCATTTAGGCATCGGTAGTGATTTGTGCCTAAATCAGCCGCAACAAGTGTTGGAGTGGATGCGCAACGGGCGTTGGTCAAAAGCGATGGATTACGGCGAAGGTTCAGCAAGTAACTCGGGATGGCCAGATGCGCTGCCATGGTTCTGCGGCAGCGCAGGGATGGAGAACATCTACAACGGATTAATGGGTCACGGATTCAGTGAATCTGAGGCTGGAAAAATATTGGGTGAAAACTGGTTCAACTTCCTTAAAGAAGGATTAGAGCCTATTTCATAGCATTCCCCAAAGTAGGAACCGCCTGCCCACATAATAACAATACGGCAGGCGTAAAACTCACATTTGTAGCCAGTCTTTGGCTGCTGCAAAGAACCTCTGGAGCCAGAGTATGTCTGATTTAACCAATAGCATGAAAGCTTCCACGATGAGCGTGTCATCGGGCAAGTCAAAAGCAAAACACAACACATCAACAACAGAAAACACGACGGACAAATTAGGACTGAATAACCCGGCCTTTTGGTATAGCGGTGGTTTCATCGCGTTGTTCGTTGCTATTGCACTTTATGACGGCGAGCTGTTATCTACGATCGTTAACGCCGGTTTTAGCTGGGCAGTTCAGGTATTTGGTCCATACTGGCAGTTACTGCTGCTTCTCACTTTTCTTATTGGTCTTGGCTTGGCTGCAGGGCGAACAGGCAAGGTGATGTTGGGCGGGATTGCAAAACCAGAAATGGATTCTTTCCGCTGGATGGCGATTATTTTCTGTACCTTATTGGCTGGTGGTGGCGTTTTCTGGGCCGCGGCTGAGCCTATCGCGCATTATGTTAGCCCACCTCCTTTGTACGGCGCGCAAGATAACCCGCAGCAAGGTGCGGTGAATGCGTTGTCGCAATCCTTTATGCACTGGGGCTTTCTAGCTTGGGCGATTGTAGGTAGCTTAACTTCCATCGTGGTGATGCACCTACATTACGACAAAGGTTTACCACTAAAACCCCGTATTTTGCTTTACCCAGTCTTGGGCGAACGAGCACTTAAAGGCCAACTCGGTGCATTGATTGACGCATGCTGCATTATCGCGGTAGCCGCGGGCACCATTGGTCCAATTGGGTTTCTGGGCTTGCAGGTTAGCTACGCGTTAAATGCGTTGTTTGATATCCCTGATGGCTTTACCACTCAGCTTATCATCATCTTGTTTGCGATTGCGCTTTACACCTTGTCAGCACTCAGTGGATTAAGCCGAGGCATGCAACTGCTTAGTCGTTACAACGTGATTCTGGCAATGGCATTGATGGTTTACATCCTGTTTTTTGGTCCGACGAATTTTATCTTTAACGGATACATTCAAGGTGTAGGAAGCATGTTGGATAACTTTATCCCAATGGCGACTTATCGCGGTGACGAAGGTTGGCTAAGTTGGTGGACAGTATTTTTCTGGGGCTGGTTCCTGGGTTATGGTCCGATGATGGCAATCTTTATTGCGCGTATTTCCCGTGGTCGAACTATTCGCCAAGTTATTTCCACCATCAGTATTGTGGCTCCGTTAACCACCTGTTTTTGGTTCACGATTGTGGGCGGCTCTGGCCTAGCGTTTGAAATTGCTGAACCGGGTAGCGTGAGTGCGGCGTTTGAGGGCTTTAACTTGCCAGGTGCTTTGCTTGCAGTGACTCAGCAACTACCAATGCCAATGCTGACTTCAATTCTATTTCTGATTTTAACCACGATCTTCATCGTCACGACGGGCGACTCAATGACCTACACAATCAGTGTCGTGATCAGTGGTGAAACGGAGCCGAATGCGATCATCCGTACCTTCTGGGGAGTAATGATGGGTGTGACGGCATTGATCCTAATTTCCCTTGGCTCTGGCGGCATCTCTGCTCTGCAATCTTTCATTGTTATTACCGCGGTTCCGGTTTCGTTGATTCTGTTACCGTCACTTTGGAATGCGCCACAAATTGCAATCAAAATGGCGAAAGAGCAAGGGCTATAACAATTATCCAATTCAAACAACGTGGAGCTTGTGCGGGTGTTTTCCTCCTGCATCCGCACAAACCCTAGTATTCTTACAATAACAAATAGGTGGTGAGCAAAATGGATGCACATCGTTCTACTTATACGGAAGCAACTATGCGCGATGCAGCGATTGTCATGGCAGCCGAAAGGCTTGGCGCAATGCACCAAAACCGAATCAGCTTTGTTCGCAGTCTGATTCGTAATATGGCAAGCCAAAACTGGCAAGTAACCAAGCATGAGTGGCAGCTTTGTCCTCGTGGTTATGGTCATGTGATTTACAAATTGACCACGCCAGAGCACGTTTATCATTTGGTGGTATTCTGTGATGAAATTGCCGACGACGAGCGTAATGATCGCGTAATTGCTGAAAAGTGGGACGTCACATTTGCACTGGTTCAAGGCGATGTTGATGTTACTTTGTTGGAAAGATTGCGAGAAAATGTACCGCTGCAAGAAGCGGGACGTAATCCAAACAACGTACTTGTTCTTGCTCGCGCAAACAAAAGTGTGCGCGTGTTTGAGCACATTGTTAGCGCGCTTTCTCAAGGCGAGCAGCCTGAGCCGAAAGAGTTAGCGGAAGTGGGTTATATCCTGCGTACCACAGCTGTTTATGGTAACGGAAAGTTTGGTATCGCCGATTTCAAACTGTTAGAGAACAACTCAGATTTCAGCCAGTCTTTTAGTGCGCAAATGTGTGCCGTATATATGTTGCGTGAATTCAGCCTAGATTGGGTGCACTATCTGGCACTTCAACAAGGTGGCGACAAGGCGGTGGCTTTGCATCGTGGCTTGCAGCGCTACCTTGGTGTCGGCAATGCTACTGGCTTAGGCATGGCTCCATACTTGATTAATCACCCGTGCATCGTTGACCAATGGATGACCTCTCGCGAACGTGCGGTAGCGCGAGTCTTTGCCATGCCATGTGAAGCGTCGTTCCATGCTCCTTTGCAAGGATTGCTGCAAAAAGCACAGCGTCATTTAGAGCAAGTCATCACCATTAATGAACATCAAGACAGGCTCAATCATCAAGCGATATCAGACATCAAACAACTGCTATCAGAGCTAACAACGTTAATGGCATCACATCCGAATTGGGCGAGTTTGGTCGAGCATAAGAAAACAATGAGTGTGGAAGCCCAAGAAATCCTCACCTCTTGCTTGATCGAACTCTACCCATCTTTAGTGGATGAATTTGCTAGCCAAATGAATACGGATGAAACGTTATCTATTCCGGGCGGGAAAAAGATCCAAGATTTACTGGAAGTGTTGCAAAGCAAGTACCGCTGGGCGATTGATGCGGATTACTCACTAGCCGAGAACAACTACTGGTTCTGGTATCGCTCACAAGATAAAGAAGAGCCAAGGCTTGGTGTTCGCGGGGAAGAGGCTGGAGAAGAAAAAGAACTGCCGCTTGATATCGGCAGACAAGTGAATCGCTTGTACCAGGCCTTGCTTGACTGTGATGTAGAAATGTCCGTAGCAGAGTTTCTATTGCAAAAACCGGCTTATCGTTCGATCACACGTCGCGTATGGACGCTAGGCAACCGTGCGATGGGGGATATTCAAATGAATGTGCTGCGTAAAGATGCGTTACCAATGCACTTACTGCGCTGTAAATTGGCGATCTTTGGCGCGACTAAGTTTGATCCGCGCTCGGATCGTTGGGTTCGAGTAACTTTTTTCCAAGGCGCGCCGCTGTTGGATGAAATTCACGACCCTAAATTGGCAGACACATGGATTTTCCCTAGCATGCCGCCACGTGACGAAATTGCGCAAAGTGATAATCAAAAAATCAGTGGAGGATTTGCATTATGATCGTCTCTCATAACGAATTGGTGGCCGCGGTTAATAAGGCATTTCTTGGCATGCGCCGTCACTGTGGTGAGGCGGATGTCATTGCGAACATGGTGGCGGACTTGCAAATGGTTGGCTTACATGGAGTTCGCCATTTTAATAACGCCAGTCTGTTTCTTGGGCTAGATTCAGACTGCGCCGTATCGGTGACCAACAGCACGTCAGCGAGTATCGAGATGGATTTGCACAACGGCAGTGTGGCGTGTCATTTACCCGCCGTGTTGGATTTCGCACTTGAGAAAATGATTAACCACAAGTCGATTACCATTACGTTGAAACAGTGCCATAACCGTTGGTTGGGTTTCAGTGAGTTGTTGAAGCTCTCTGCGAAAGGCATCGCGTGTCGCGCACAATGGGTCAATGGCTCTAGTCCCAAGCGAACGCTTTATGTGTTAAACCGTGGACGAATCGCGCCAGAAGTCTTTTTCTCGGATCAGTTTGATGGGCATGATACGGATTTGCATAGTATGGTTATCGAGCTCTCCGTGAACGATTTCGATATCGAGAAAAGTGCACAAGGGTATGCCACCCACATTGAAGGCGATGAGTTAAGCCGCACGCAACAAGCTTCTTGGCAAAATGGTATCTTTGTCGAAGACCAAGAATGGGAAACACTGAAACAAACCGCAACCGCGTTGCTGGTGGAGAACAGTGAGCGTTCTATGCTCGGTGCTGGCGGTGTGGTTTAAGCGATGAAAGGCGATGATTCCAAGTAGAAGTGATGAAGGCTGCTCTTTAGCGGCCTTTTTTGTGCGCGAAGTTTGGTCACTTCTGAAGTTCAAAGACTATGATTACCGTTATCCGCAAGATGGAGCAACACAGGTAAGAAAAATGGATCTGCAAGAGAATAAAAGAAATGCCATTGCGTTTTACGAAACCGCCTATCGAGGTAATCCAAGAAAGGCAGTTGAAAACTACGTAGGTGATGAGTACATCCAGCACAATCCATTAGTTGGAAATGGCCCCGAGGCTTTTATCGAGTATTTTGAGCGGATGCAAAACGAGTATCCCGATAAAGATATTACGTTTGTGCGAGCCATTGCTGAAGGGAAATTGGTGGCACTACACACTCACCAAACATGGCCTAATGATATTGAATACGTGACGATGGATTTCTTTCGTTTTGATCATAATGGGAAGATTGTTGAACATTGGGACGCTCTGCAAGAGATACCCAAAGAAACATTGAATGGTCACACCATGTATTAACGAGTCGTTGATTAGTCTCCCATGCCGTTTATTCAAACGGTATGGGAGGTTAAATGATTTGTGGCACTCGAAGTATTAATCATCAAAGCGCTTTTTCGATTCTCACCGCGACGTCTTCAGATACCCAGCCTTTCCACAAGTCAGGGTAGGTATTAAAGAAGTAAAACATCGCTTCTTCACCGTCCGCGTAGTTATCTTCCATCCAGGCCAGCATTTCACTCATTTGCTCGTTGGTAAATCCGCGTTTCTGCAAGTACGCGAATGCTTGGGGTTCTTTGCTCGCAAACGCCTCAGTTGTTACTGTGCGAACTGGAGAAGGTGGGTACATTGTTACTTTGGGAGAAGTACAATCAGGCTGGGTGGTACAGTTGCGATACTCTTCCAAATCTGTTCCGCTACCAAAATCCACTTTGACCATATCATACTTGCCCAATACGGGTGTTGGTGACCAGTAGTAACCAAACCAAGGCATTTTGCGATCATAGGCTTTGGCGATGGTCCCAGCTAGTGCTGCGCCAGATCCTGGGTCAACCATCTCAAAGCCGTGCTCACTTAACCCTAATGCATTAAACAAGTGACCGGAGGTGATTTGGCATGTCCAACCAGCAGGGCAGCTATAGAACGCGAACTTGTCATCATCTTCTGGGTGTTCAAATAGTTTGGCGTGCTTGATGACGCCTTCTATCGTCGCGAGTTCTGGATACTGTTTTACCAGATAGGCGGGAACCCAAAACCCTTCTTCACCACCATTGACAAGCGATTCACTAGCGATGCGCAAGCGTTTATCCGCAATCCCTTTATCAAGTGCTTCTTTAATACCGTTTGTCCATAACTCTGGCGCAACGTCAGGCTGTCCCTTTTCAATCATAGAGGTGCCTGTAGGAACGCTATCACCAGGGATCAATTCCGCATCGCACTGGTAGCCTTCATTTAAGACAAATTGGTCGATGTGCGCCATTAAGCTGGCCGAATTCCAATTCATGTCTGCGATGGTTATTTTTCCGCATTCGTCCGCATTTGCATGAGTAGATAATGCTGATAGCAGCAGAACAGAGAGCATTGAAGGTGTCGTCTTCATGTGACTGAATTTCCTTGTCGTTGTCATTTACTTCAGTATATACATCGGTTTATAAAGATTCAGTGAACAAGTTTTTTTCAGTGACGTTAAGCATAAAACGGCGATTTATGAAGCGTTTGGTGAGGCGTGTTGAAAGGGAGTTAATACAGCAAGAACACTCCTTCGTAGCCGCCAATCTCAATATGAGAAACATAGTCGCCGATGTTACCGTCTTGATCTACAGGTCGCATAGGCTCTGGAAGTGCGATAGTTATCTTCGGTGAGGAGAAGTAATCGATATTTTTGCCAAAGAAATCAGTCCGATACAGCACTCGGCCTTTGGTGAATTCGCGGGCTAACACCATCTCTGTAGGGCCATGCATCACTACCGCATCGTCTGAGTGATACGCAAAGTACGTATGGGTTGGTAACAAATCGATAGCGCCATTAGGCAAGTCAGGGTGAGCCACTTTGCTCATAGAAGCATCTCCAATGACAGTGTAATCGGCAGGATAGGGCGTGCTGGTGGACATCATTAGCGGAGTCGCCTGATACCCATCTGGGATTTGATTGGTTGGCTCTCCCAAATCAACGGCAAGCAAGGTGCTAGGTTGATAAGCAATATTCTTTGGTACGCCTGCCTTCCAGAAGTTGTCACTTGTTGTGTTATTACTTCCATATAAGTAGCCATTGTTCCACTGATTAAAGTAACTGCGCTCAGGGTGATAGTTTAAGTAGAACACCGCTAGTGCAGAGTATTGGTCCTGTTTCCAATTGTTTTCTGTGTTACCAAAGTATTGAACGCGACCATAACGCGTGGTCGCTTGATAAATCACTTTCTGGCCAGCTTTGGCGAGTGCAGAGTTATCCCAAAATTTAGCCAAGCCAGCATAGCCACTAAAGCCGGTAGCAGGGAAAAGGTAGTGCTCGCGCAAGTACAAGGAGCCAGCGTTAACCAAGTGGTTTTGCCCATTACGACCGAATAAGTTTGCCGTACCTATGTTGAGGCCAATTAACGCATCTTCATCCAGCGTTGCCAGTTTATTCAAGAACGCCGAGAATTGCGCTTTGTAAGCATCGTCAGCAGCTTGGCTACCCGCCACCAAACCAAGTTCATCCACTGTGCCTCCGGAATATATGTAGAACTGATTTGCACCGAGTAACTTATTCGTATCGTCGTTGTACGCACCATTTAAACCTTGTTTCGCCCATCCAGTTTGGTAAGAGTGGCGCATTGTATTGGCAAAAAAGGGATTGCCGAGATTGGTCAATGCCCAAGAAGAGGTTTGATTCCACATACGACCAAATGGAATAACGCGTGACTCCCAACGAAATCGTGCGGTTGCATTCTTATTCGAACGGTTTTTGTATTCATTCCAAGAAAGATAATGGTCTTGGTTTCGATCTGCAGATTTGTCGAAGCCACGAATTTTACGCCAGCGTTGAATGGTTTGACCTTCCGGTGTCTCCGTTGGTACTCCTGAGATATTGACGGCAGGGAAGCTATTTTTGAGTTGAATGTTTTCGAGACGTGGGCGGTTTTCTATGTTGCCGTCATGCCAAGTAATTTTCGCAAAGTAAAGGCGGCCGCCGTCGCGTAAAAAGGTGGAGCCAAAGTACTGACCGCCACCATAAGTTTTTCCGCTACCATCATGCGTTGTAGCGCGAACCCAATCCGAAGGAACAGACCAGTTTACTGTTTGGTTTTTAGTCATGTTCTCAGTTTTGTCTTTTTTAATCGCGAAGCGTTTCCATTCTGTTACCCGACCAAACGAGTCGATAGCAGAAGGGTATTCAATCGTGAAGCTGCCGCCTTGAGCAAACTGAGAGAACGTAAAGGCTAAGCGGTCGAACTTCTCTGAGTGATAGACATAGAGGGCTCCACCATTATTCGCCTGGCCAAATACATCAGCATCCCATGGCGGTGGTTGATATAGCCAAAAGCCGGCGTGGTCAGCGCTGGCGGTATAGCCAACGATCATCGGTTTTCGATTGAGTAAGGTATTTTCACCATGGCTTGAGTCGACTTCAGCTAGGATAGTGTCTTCAGAAAAGTGGAGAAAGAAATCTTCGTAGTCAATTCCATTCAGTTCTGCTTGGTTACGTATATCGTTTTCCAGCCAACCTGAGTTAAGTTCCAGCTTTTGGTTGTACATGTAACCAAGCGCTTTTACACGCTCGTTATCACTCTTATCTTTGTAAGCTCCAAACACGATATCAGCATGATCCAGTTCCCATTCACGTGTAGCCACAGCAGAGATAGGCTTATCTTGAAGATCAATACCCTGTTCATGCAATCCAGGTAACACGATTGCTGTTCTACTCCAAACGCTGGGTATAGAAAGTAAGCTCAGAGAAGCAAGTGCAATGAGAGAAAAACAATGCGACTTAAACATGGGGTTATCTCACTCATACTTAGATGACTCGAATTAAGGGCCAGAATACAAAGAGAAATTATAGTCCATTCACAAAGTCCTAATCAGGAACCCGCCGATAGAAGGCTTTACCGGAAATCGAGGGGGGAAGCCCGGCAAAAATGAGAAGGTCTGCGTCGGGTGTAGTACGTTCAAAGACTCAAAATTCCGTCTACACAAGCACAAAAGTAACCAGAATTTTAACCTTGTTTCGATTGCCATCATATTGTTGGATTTTCATCAACAATTTCAGTTAAAACCAACTGATTAAACCAGTCATATTCTCTGTTGTATTGATTGCTTATCATACAAAAATTTAACAAAATTAATTTTTATACATTTTTATTGCATAAAAAATCCTTTTGAGTAATATAAATGCCAAGTGACAATTAATGCGGTATGTCAGCATGACTATTCAGGTAAGCGGAATCAATAAATCCTACGGTGAGACACAAGTGCTTCACGATGTCAGCTTTAAGTGTGAAAGCGGCGAAACACTGGTGTTACTTGGTCCAAGTGGTGCAGGGAAGAGCTCTCTACTACGTGTTCTTAACCTTCTTGAAGGTGCGGATAACGGCAAGCTAAACATCGCAAATGATGTTTTTGATTTCTCTACTGAAATCAAAGAGAAACAAGGTTTAGCACTTCGTCGTAAAGTAGGCATGGTGTTCCAGCAGTACAACCTATGGCCACACATGACAGTGATGGAGAACCTGATTGAGGCTCCGGTAAAAGTCGCTGGCATGGATAAAGAAGAAGCGAAGAAGCAGGCAATGCAAATTCTTGCGACGCTGCATTTGGCAGACAAAGCGGATGCATGGCCGATGCAACTTTCTGGTGGTCAGCAACAACGTGTGGCGATTGCTCGTGCATTGATGATGAAACCGGAAGTCTTGCTTTTTGATGAACCGACCGCTGCGCTTGATCCGGAAATTACTAACCAAGTCGTTAAGATTATTAAAAATTTAAGCGAAACCGGAATTACACAAGTAGTTGTGACGCACGAAGTGGATTTCGCCAAGAAAATCGCTAGTCACGTACTGTATTTAGAAAAAGGACACATCGTTGAGCACGGCACAAATGATTCGTTTTCTAACCCGCAAACCGCCCAGTTTGCTGACTACTTAAATCACTAAATCACTAAATTACGTTTTTAAAGTTCAGTCTATTTAACAGATAAGCTCGGCTGTCATTGCGAGTGTCAGCCCACTAAGTACACACGGAGTATTGCAATGAAAAAGATTCTACTAGCTTCACTAATCGGCCTTTCTTCTGCAACTATGGCAGCAAACGCAGCAGCACAAGAAGAGATCAAATTCGCGATGGAAGCGACGTACGCACCATTCGAATACATGGATGAAAACAACCAAATCCAAGGTTTTGACGTGGATCTGGCGAACGCACTATGTAAAGAAATGGAAGCCAAATGTACCTTCCATAACCAATCTTTTGACAGCCTGATCCCTGCATTAAAATTCAAACGTTACGATGCGGCTATCTCTGCAATGGACATTACCGAGGCGCGTTTGGAGCAAGTGAATTTCACGAATGCATACTATGAGAACTCAGCTGCGTTTGTTTCTATCAAAGAAAAAGTTGCTGATCAAAAAGCACTAGAAGGTAAGCGCGTTGGTGTTCAAAACGGTTCTACACACCAAAGTTACCTGATTGAGCAAATGCCGGGCGTAACAGCGGTTCCTTACTCTAGCTACCAAGACGCATTCATCGATATGAAGAACGGTCGTATTGATTCTGTATTCGGCGATACAGCTGTTGTAGCTGAATGGTTCAAGAAAGAAGACAATCTAGCATACGTGGGCGAGCACGTAACCAACCCTAAATACTTCGGTAACGGTTTCGGTATCGCAGTAAACAAAGGTAACGACGAGCTAGTGAACAAGCTGAACACGGCACTGAAAACAGTGAAAGCGAACGGCGAATACGACGTAATCTACAACAAGTACTTCGGTAAGTAATATGGCACTAACGGGTTACTCTTTATCGCTTGTTCAAGCTAGTTGGATGACTGTCCAGCTAGCCTTCACAAGCCTTTTAGTCGGTTTGATTCTGGCAGTGGTATTCGCCAGTGGTGAAATGTCTCGCCGCGTTTTCGTTAAATGGCCAATGACGGCGTTTGTGACGATTGTGCGTGGCTTGCCAGAAATCCTTGTCGTGTTGTTCATTTATTTTGGTTCGACTCAGGTTCTGTTTTTAATCACCGGCGACTTTATTGAAGTTAGCCCGTTCTTGTCTGGCGTGGTGGCGTTGTCATTGATCTTCGCTTCTTATGCTTCTCAAACTCTACGTGGCGCGTTAAAAGCCGTTGGAAGAGGGCAGAGAGAAGCAGCAAGTGCACTCGGCATCAGTCAGGCACATGCTTTTGTTCGCATTGTTTTGCCACAAGCAGTAAGACACGCACTACCAGGTTTAACTAACCAATGGTTGGTTTTGCTGAAAGATACCGCGCTTGTATCACTGATCGGAGTAACGGATTTGTTGAAACAAGCACAGCTAACATCTGCAGCGACACATGAAGCGTTTACATGGTACGCAACTGCTGCGGCGATTTACTTAGGCATTACTTTGATCACACAACGTGCCGTCAAACTGATTGATAAGAAGTTCTCAATTCATGGCATGAGTATGGGACAGGAGGCAACCGCATGAACGAACAACACGTTTGGCAAATGCTGGATGGCTTAGGCACTAGCCTCCAATTGACCGCCGCTTCTTTGGTGGTGGGCTGTCTCTTAGCTCTGATGATGACGCTGACTCTGATCCTACGTACTCCGGGTTTGCATTGGTTAAGTTGTGGCATCATCACCTTGTTCACTGGTACACCTTTATTGGTACAGATCTTCTTGGTGTACTACGGTCCGGGTCAGTTTGATGCTGTAAGAGAAAGTGTATTTTGGACATGGTTAAGCCAACCTTGGTTCTGTGCGATGTTAGCGCTAGCGCTGAATACCGCAGCCTACAGCACTCAGTTGTTCAAAGGAGCGTTTAACGCGATTCCTTCCGGTCAATGGCAAGCGTGTCGTGCTCTGGGTATGAACAAAACCGCAACGCTGAAAGTGCTGCTACCATACGCTATTCGTCGTGCTGTTCCTGCTTACTCGAACGAAGTGATTTTGGTCTTCAAAGGCACGTCACTAGCAAGCACGATTACGATCATGGATCTGATGGGTTACGCGCAGCGCATTAACGCACAAACTTACGATACGTTGACGGTATTTGGTATTGCAGGTGCATTTTATTTGACGGTAAATGGTGTGCTGACTCTCATTTTCCGTCAGGTAGAGAAGAAAGCATTGGCGTTCGAAGCCGCATAAACCTTCCATCAAACATTTATCATTTAGTTCCACAGTGCCTCTGCAAATGACTCTCTTGCAGGGGCATTTTTTATGTTCGTCATGGCAAATTCCTCAAGTTCCACCAAACTTAATTCAATGCAATTGTATTGGTGGCACCATGGAAAGAAGACACTTTTTAGCGCTGTGGACATTGTTGTTCGCACCCTCTTTAAAAGCGACGACACCAATGCGGCCGACGCCAGCACAAACAGAAGGGCCATTTTACCCAGTAGTGGATATTCCTCTTCGTCAAAACTTGATTCTGCAATCAGAAGGCTTGGTCGGTGAGCCTATCGTGTTGCAAGGCAAAGTCGTAGATACGTCGGGAAGCCCTATCTCAGGCATCAAAGTAGAAATCTGGCAATGCGATGGGCAGGGGATTTACGATCATCCTAAGCAGCCAAATAATGATAAGTTTGATACTCACTTTGCAGGTTTTGGCGCGGTAGAAACTCAATCGGATGGTCGCTACTTATTCCAGACTTTGTACCCCGTGCCTTATGCCTCTCGTCCACCGCACATTCACGTTAAGTTGTGGCGGGATAACCAAGAGCTTCTGACCACTCAGTTGTACTTAAAAGGCAATACTGGTGATGAATGGTGGGGTGGCAAAGCCCGAGATTATCTACAGTTTGAAACCATACGAACCGACGGGCGATTAACTGGCCAATTTAACTTTGTGATTGGCTAGCTAATCCGGTTAAGCCATTAACTCAACCAATTGCGCCAAGCATTCTTTATCCAGTATCGGATGAGGCTCGACGCCCGTGACCAGTACAATATCTACGGAAGGCAGCGATGGCATATTGCCTAAGATCTTAAGATCCTCGCTAACGCTAATACTGCCCATCGCACCGATAGCCATGCCTGAACGTACAATTGCTCGTTGTGCAGAAGCCGTATTGCAACATGCCAGTAGTTGATAAGGAGTGCCACGTTTGGTTAATCCGTCTACTGCTGCCGCATGGTATTTACAGTCGGTTTGGAATAGGGCGAGAGGGAGAGGTTGGGCGTTCTCAATGTCAAAATCAGGATGAGCAATCCACACGCCTTTGTCGCTTGCTAGCCAGTAACCTTCCTCACTGTCCGGTGCTCTTGTCACAATAGCGGCGTCTAGCTTTCCTTCATCAAGTTTTTCTCTCAAGGTGATGCTCGGCTCACTAAAGACCTGAATCGAACATGTGGTCTCAGATTGCTGTAATACGCGGATGACTTTAGGCAAGATATTGTCGTTGTAGTCTTCTGGGCAACCTAAGCGAAGAGGACGCTTATTTTCATAACGTTTCACTTGTTTCAGTGCTTGATTGTGCAAGCTAACCAATTGCTCTGCGTGAGAGCGTAGTGCTAATCCCGCTTCACTTAAGACAAGATTGCGACCTTCTTTTTCAAACAAACTGACGCTGAGTTCGTCTTCTAGCTTACGCATTTGCGCACTGAACGCGGATTGGGTGCGATTGATCTGCTTGGCTGCACGAGTGAAACTTCCCGTTTCGACAAAAGCCAGAAAGCTGCGTAACGCATCGATATCCATATCTAAAACTCATCCATCGTTTTTGTTGAAGTGTTCCATCAAAACTATCCGTTAGTCCCCTTAAATACAATCAGATATTATGAATGGGTACTCAAAACACGAACCGCATGGAGGCGTCATGAAACTGTTTATTGCTAATCAAAACTACTCAAGCTGGTCACTTCGCGCATGGCTGATCTTTTCTCAATTCAAACTGGATGTGAAAGTCACCAAGCTCAAATTATTCACAGAAGATTTTTATAAGACCTTGGAAGATATTACACCAACCGCGAAAGTCCCTACCTTAGTGGATGGTGACGCAACCGTGTGGGATTCATTAGCGATTTTGGAATACGTTAACGAGCAATTCTTACAAGGCAAAGCATGGCCAAGTAAGTCTGCAGAACGGGCTAAAGCACGCGCCATCGCATCAGAAATGCATTCGGGTTTCTTTGATTTAAGAAACGAACTCCCAATGAACATCCGCGCACACAGAAAAGTCGACTTAACGAAGGGTGCGCTTAAAGATATTGCTCGTATTGACGCCATTTGGGCAGAGCAAGCAGAACTGCATCCAAACGGTTGGCTATTTGGAGAATGGTCGATAGCGGATGCTATGTATGCACCTGTGGCATTGCGTTTCCAAACTTACGGCATCGAGTTATCGGAAGGTGCCAAAGCTTACCAACAAAAGGTGCTAGCAAGTGAATCTTTACAGCAATGGTTGGAAGAGGCGAACCAAGAAACGGATATCGTAGAAGAAGATGAAGCAGGAGTAGAAGTATAAGCGCATCTTGCGATCGCCTGTAGCAAGGGAAAGCATGACAAAGCACGCTTTCCTCTTCTAGGATGGTTGTAGTTTCCGGCGCGTTTAAGCTAGGTGTTCAACAATCGCTCTGCCTACGCCGTGTGCGCTCGTTGGGTTTTGACCTGTGATGACACGATCATCCACAATTACAAACTCTTGCCATGGTTGCACTTTAGAGTAGCGCGCTGCGCCACGAGCAAGAGACTCTTCCAATAGGAATGGGATGTCGTTGATGGTGCCGAAGTCGATCTCTTCTTCGCGAGTGAAACCTGTTACTGATTTAGACGCAAGCAGCTTTTCGCCATTGCTAAGCGTGATAGGAAGAAGAGCGCCCGGACCATGACAAACTGCTGCCACAATACCACCATCTTCATAGTGTTTTGCAGAAATCTTGGCAAAATCTTCGTTGCTCGCTAGGTCTGAAAGAAGACCAAAACCACCCGGATAGAAGATCGCATCGTAGTTGTCACCGTTGATTTGTGACACTGGAATCGTGTTGTTGATGCGGTTCTGGAAATCATCATCCGCCAAAATTTTCTCGTTCACTGCGTCGCCTTCGATGTCGGTTCCGTACAGTGGTGCTTGTCCACCTTTGATAGAGGCAATGTCGTAATCGAAGCCTGCACCTAGTAGCTCGCTAAGGGCATGAGTGAGCTCTGGCGCGTAAGTTCCGTTTGCTTGGTCAGTTTCACCAAGAGTCGCATGGTTCGTCACAATGATGAGTACTTTCTTCATGATGGTTTCCTTTTTGGCTTACGTGTATTTGTTGAACACCTTCATACTAATTGCTAAACAAATAAGTGATAATACGATTAATTGGCAAAACATTATTGCTATATAGCAAAGGTAAGTATGGACAGTTTTGAAGGCATCAATGAGTTTGTTACGGTTGCTGAGAGCTTAGGGTTTTCTGCAGCGGCAAAACAGTTAGGTTGCAGTACCAGTCACGTCAGTCGCCAAGTCACAAGACTAGAAGAGCGATTAGGTGTCGCTTTGTTAGCACGTTCGACAAGAATGGTGAGTCTAACGGAAGCGGGGCAAGCGTATTATCAACAGTGTAAAGAGTTGGTGATTGGGCTTCAGCAAGCCAATGAACAGCTCACCACGCAGCAAACTCAGTTGAGTGGTACGTTACGCGTGAGCGCCGCTGGTGCGTTTTCTGAGAACTATGTAGCGCCTGCCTTGATGGCGTTTGCCAAGCAACATCCTAATCTCACGGTTGAAATTAACTTCAACACCAGCATGGTCAACTTTATTGAAGATGGTTTCGATTTTGCCATTCGTTACGGCAGGTTGAGTGATTCAGGCTTGGTTGCGAGAAAGCTGGTGGATCGTCCCATGGCAGCGGCAGCCAGTCAGCGTTATCTCGATGAACATGGTTTACCAACGCACCCAGAGCAACTCAAGCGTCATAGCTGCATTATTGCCAATAAGGACGTTTGGTTGTTTGAAAAAGACGGCAAGCCTTTAGATGGCGTAAAAGTGCAGGGCAGATGGAAGAGCAATAACGCACACACGGTCTTGCAAGCCTGTGCAGAAGGATTAGGTGTGGCGTACTTACCGAAGAGTAGTTTCAACGATGCTATTTCGTCTGGTCGTTTGGTGCCAATACTAGAGCCGTATTGGGGAAGCGGCAACAGCAGCTGGATTGTTTATCAGAATCGTCACTTTCTACCACTACGAGCGCGATTGGCTATCGACTTCTTGCTTGATCATTTTGTCGATTGGCAGGAGTAATGAGGCTCTGCCAATCGGTTTGTTTATCCATTTGTTAGATCGTCAACATACTAACGTATCTACATGTTTTGATAGCTCGGTCCGCCGCCACCTTCTGGTGCTTTCCATGTGATGTTTTGCGAAGGATCTTTGATGTCACAGGTTTTGCAATGCACGCAGTTGGCGGCATTTATCTGAAACTTCAACTTATTGTCCACTTCCACCACTTCGTAAACCCCAGCGGGGCAATAGCGCTGACTCGGTTCGTCATACATACTTAAATTCACATCAATTGGAATGTGAGGGTAAGTCAGAACAAGGTGACAAGGTTGATTCTCTTCGTGCTGTGTTCCCGACAAAAATACCGACGAAGGCTTATCAAAACTGATTTCACCATCTGGTTTTGGGTATGCAATTGGGTGGCACTCTTGTTTAGGTTTTAACTGCTCATGATCGTGCGAATAGTCCTTGATAGACCAAGGTAACGGCTTCTTAACCAGTGGTTGCCACAGGTTGTGTTCAAAAGTCGAAAGAGCACCGCCCAGTATGCTGCCAAACTTATGAATGTTCGCACCAAAGTTACGCGTTTCGGCGAGTTCGTCATACAACCATGATGATTCAAACAACGACTGGTAGTCTGGCTCAGAAGCTCCAGTTTGTCGGGACGTATGTACCGCTTCTGCTGCAATGATTCCGGATTTCATTGCTGTGTGGCTGCCTTTAATTTTAGCAACGTTCAAAGTCCCCGCATCACAACCAATCAATAAACCGCCAGGGAATTGCTGTCTCGGCAGAGAGGAAAGTCCACCTTTCGCAATGGCTCTTGCGCCGTAAGCGATGCGTTGAGCTCCTTTCAAATGTGGTTCAATAGCCGGATGGTGCTTAAAGCGTTGAAATTCGTCAAACGGACTCAAGTAAGGATTGCTGTAATTCAAGTCGACAATAAGCCCGACGGCGATTTGGTTGTTCTCAATGTGATAGAGAAAACCGCCGCCTGTGGTATTTGTTTCACTCAAGGGCCAGCCAGCGGAGTGGATAACACTGCCAGATACATCCTTACTGTCAGTGGGTAACTCCCATATCTCTTTTAGGCCAAGCGCGTAGTGCTGTGGTTGCTTTCCTGCGTCTAGGTCGAACCTTTGAATAAGTTCTTTACCCAGATGTCCGCGACAACCTTCAGCAAAAAGGGTGTATTTTGCCCTTAGCTCGATACCTGGTTCAAAGTTAGGTTTGGCCTGGCCGTTCTTATCTAGTCCCATATCGCTCGTGTTAATGCCTGTCACTGCGCCAGTCTGATCATAATTGATGCTTGCAGCGGCAAAGCCCGGAAAAACTTCCACCCCAAGATTTTCTGCTTGGTTAGCGAGCCAACGGCAAAGGTTGGCAAGGCTAATTACGTAATTATTCTCGCCATTTATCATTGGACGCGGTTTAAGGAAGTGGGGAACGCGAATATGGTTTTGTTCAGTAGTAAGATAAAGGAAATCATCTCGTTGAACTGAGGCTGCTAGCGGGGCGTCCATTTCTTTCCAATTGGGGAAAAGCTCATCTAAGGCACTAGTTTCAAAAACAGCGCCAGATAGAATATGTGCGCCCACTTCTGAGCCTTTTTCTACAACGCAAATTGAAAGAGCGTCACCTTCACTGTCTTGGTTGAATTGAGCTAGCCGACAAGCGGCGCTTAAGCCTGCAGGTCCGGCCCCCACGATCACGACATCAAACTCCATGCATTCTCGTTCCATCTTTATGCTTCCTTTCTATTATCGTCATCTGCGTGACAGGTTTTTGGTTTCTATACAGAAAACTATAGCTCAGTTGACGTTAACGTGAAGTGGACTAAGCTCAAGTAATGGATCTGACGTGTTATATGAGGCATGACCATGGAAGACCGACCACTAGCAACACTTGTGCTCGCAGAGCATGACAACCAATCGTTGGCTGTAGGGACGCTGTGTGCAATTAAAGCGGCATTTGAGATTAAGGGTGATGATAAATCGCTTCCTGTTTCTGTGTTGCTTATTGGTTATCAGTGCCAATCAGTTTTGGATGAGTTGAATTGTGTTCAAGGTGTTGCAGAAATTATCTGGGTTGATGCGAAGGGATATGAACATGGATTAGCGGAAAATATCGCACCTTTGATCTCACAAGTAGCCAAAAACTACTCACACATTCTTTCTCCTGCTAGTACATTTGGTAAGAATGTGATGCCTCGTGTGGCGGCGTTGCTTAATGTTGGTCAACTTTCTGACGTGATGACAATCGAGTCTATCGATACGGTGATTCGTCCAATTTATGCTGGAAATGCATTGGCGAGAGTCACGTCGAATGATCCCTATAAAGTGATGACCATAAGAAGTACGGCTTTTGATGCCGCAGAGCTATCTGACACGCCAGTTGTCCCTAAGCTTACTCAAGTCGACACGGTGATTATCAATAAACTTAGTGAGTTTGTTTCGCAACAAACGCCAGAAAGTGAGCGACCAGAATTGCCAGCGGCTAGAGTAGTGGTGTCGGGTGGTCGTGCATTCGGGAGTAAAGAGAAGTTTGTTATAGTAGAACAATTGGCTGACAAGCTAGGTGGAGCGGTAGGGGCGTCACGAGCGGCGGTCGATGCGGGCTATGTGTCTAATGACCATCAAGTCGGGCAAACCGGCAAAATTGTTGCACCGGAGTTATACATTGCCGTCGGAATTTCTGGCGCGATCCAGCATTTGGCGGGAATGAAAGATTCCAAGGTGATTGTTGCAATTAATAGCGATCCTGATGCGCCTATTTTTGACATTGCTGATTATGGATTGGTCGGCGATTTGTTTGTGGTAATGCCTGAGCTGTTAGAGAAGCTGTAGATATAGTCTTGCTTCCTAAAACAAAAGGCTTCCGGACTGGAAGCCTTTATCATTTGATTTTTATAAGTTACTTTTCGCTCGGACGTTGCAGGTGCTCTGCAAGTACTTTCGTAAACCTTGCAGCTTCACCACCAGTACAAGCGCGATGATCAAACGTTACGGATAGCGGCATTGCTTTCACCGAAATTGCTTGACCATTTCTTATCACAACTCGGTCGAGTATTCGGCCCGCGCCGACAATAGCGACTTGTGGCGGTGTGACGACAGGTGTTGCGTAAATACCGGCAATCGCGCCGAAGTTGGAAAGCGTAATCGTCGCGTGCTGCAATTGCTCACGACCGATTTTTCTCTCTCTGATCCCTTCAACGGTTTGATCGAGCCAACGACGAACATCTTGTGGCTCGTATTCATCTGCGTGGCGCAAGACTGGCACGTACAATCCATGACGGCTATCTACTGCAATTCCTACATTGACCGTTGTGTGTACACAGCGTGTCATGGTTTCGGCATCAAACCAAGCGTTTAAAGCGGGCTCTTCTTGACACGCATGAACAATCGCTTGAACAAGGCGGATACTGATATCTTCGTTTGGCAGCCAATCTTCCAACAACGCTTCTTCCGTAATAGTTACGGCAGCAACATGTTCGTGCGATTCGGTCATAGACGATACCATGGTACGTCGAGCGCCTTTCAAAACTTCGGTGCCTGGACGCTGTTTTCCGGCTTCGTCGTAAATATCGGCATCTACGATAAGTCCGTTCGGGCCACTACCTGACACAAGGTTAAGATCTACCCCAAGTTTTTGTGCCAACAAGCGAGCCGAAGGCAGGGCGGTAACGAGGTTACTTTCTGTCGTGTTGTGGTTGCCACCAATCCAGAAATCATCAACGTTAACATGATGCGCTTGGTGAGAAACGCTACCGACGACGGTTGCGGCGTCAGCAGTGGCTTTTTTCTCTGCCGTTACTTCTCTCCCGGCACCTGTTTCATCAATCTCTAGCAGTAATGCACCAATATTGACGATTTCACCTTCCTCACCATGACGGCTGACCACACGGCCCGAATAGGGGGCAGGGACGTCTACCGTCGCTTTTGCTGTCTCGACAGTTAAGATCACTTGATCTAATTTAACCATGTCTCCGACATTAACGTGCCATTTGACAATTTCTGACTCAGCGAGACCTTCACCGAGATCGGGTAAATTAAACGTCTTCATTTCCAATCCTCCACGAGTTCGCGCGCCGCGGTCACAATGTCTTCTTCCTGAACCATGAAATAATCTTCGTTACGGTAATAAGGCATAATGGTGTCCATTCCAGTTACTCGTTTAGGTGGGGCTTTAAGTAAGCACATGGCGTGTTCAGCGGTTCGAGCTAATAGCTCAGATCCCACACCACAAGTTTTACTCGCTTCATGAACAACGAGTAAACGTCCAGTTTTTTCTAGTGAGCTGAAAATCGTCGCGGTATCAATTGGCTTAATACTCGCCAAATCAATCACCTCGACTTCAATTCCCTGACTAGACAAGGTTTGCGCGGCCTGAAGTGACTCTACGACGCATGCGCCCCAAGTAACGAGCGTGATATCTCGCCCCTTACGTAAGGTGAAGCAGGTGTCGAGTGGGAGTGCTTCGCCGTTATCAACGACTTCAGATTTAACGGTGCGATATATGCGCTTCGGTTCGAAGAACATGACGGGATCATTGCTTCTAATTGCGGCGAGAAGTAAGCCGTATGCGCGTTGTGGTGAAGAAGGAATCACCACTTTAAATCCAGCAGTGTGAGCAAATAGCGCTTCCACGCTTTCTGAGTGGTGTTCCGGAGCGTGGATACCGCCGCCAAATGGCGCACGGAAAACCGCGGGACAAGTGAGCCGACCGCGAGTTCTGTTACGCATTCGAGCCGCGTGGCACATTAAGTGCTCCATCGCAGGAAAAACGAAACCTTGAAACTGAAATTCGGCGACAGGTCGTAATCCTTGCGTTGCCATACCGACCGCAACCCCGCCGATTAAGGCTTCAGCGAGTGGCGTATCGATGACTCGTTTAAGACCAAACTCTTGCTTGAGTCCGACAGTGGCACGAAATACACCACCATTATCGCCCACGTCTTCACCTAATACGACAACATTGGGGTCTTGTTGCATTTCGTGGTGCAGGGCAAGGTTTACTGCTTCAACCAACGTTAGCTCAGCCATGTCTGCCTCCCTGCATTCTCATTGCCTTGTTGATGAGTTCATCTCTTTGTGCATGAAGCTCTTGAGGTAGCGATTCATACAAATAATCGAAACCGGTTTCTGGTGCTTGTGGCGGTAAGCTCAGATAGCGTTCAACAGCTAACTCTACTTGCTCTTTACAGTAATCTAGCCATTGCTGTTCTTGTTCGTCGCTCCAAGCGCCTTGATTAAGGAGGTACGTTTTAAGACGTGCGATAGGTTCGTATTGCCATGCAGTTTGAACATCATCTTCTTTACGATAACGAGTCGCATCATCGGCCGTAGTGTGGTCACTCAGTCGGTAACTCACCGCTTCGATGAGTGTTGCGCCTTTCCCTTTTCTTGCTCTCTCAAGGGCGGTTTTAGTTGCATCATAAACGGCGACGACATCGTTACCATCGACAGTAATACCCGGTATACCTGCACCTTGCGCTTTTTCTGATAAGAAATCGGCGGCACATTGGAGACTACGCGGCACTGAAATTGCCCACTGGTTATTGTTTACGACGAAAACAAGTGGAATATTCCAAGTACCTGCGCAGTTTATTGACTCAAGAAAGTCCCCTTTGGATGTACCACCATCGCCACACATGACTAGCGCAGCTTCATGGTTACCTTGAATTTTTAGCGCGGAAGCCACCCCGACAGCATGCGTACATTGCGTCGCTATGGGTACACAGTAGGGAAGGTCTCGGCTAGGAACCGGACTGCCTTCAGGAGCAAAATCACTCCCGCGCTCATCGCCACCCCAGTATTGAAGGTTCTTTTCCATGCCAATGCCACGACACCACATCGCAGGCATATCGCGGTAGTAAGGGACAAACACATCATCGGCTTTAAGTGCTCTGCCGACCGCAATGCCTATGGCTTCCGCGCCTAAGTGTGAGGGATAGGTCCCTAGCTTACCGGTGCGTTGCAAGGCAACTGCTTTGTTGTCGTAAGTGCGAGTTAATACCATGTCTCGGTAAAACCCGACCAATGTTTCAGTGTCAGCCCAGTTGGGTAGTTGGCCGACGAGGTCCCCACGATGGTCGATAAACCGATGCATGGGTAATGCCTGAACGTTCATCTCAAGCTCCTTTTGACGCTGCGGGTCTTTTGGACTGCAGCTGTTCATACAAAACCAGAGTTTGTATGGGTACTCAAACTCTGATATCAGCGCAAAGGCCATACCTAAGGTTGCGTGTGCTTTCGATAGCGGTAGGCATCTGTTCGTCCCTTAAACTATTTGTCGATAACATCGCTGCGATTATTTCACCGCAAGATACAGAGAAAGGCTTTTCTGTATCTAACCCTCTAACTAAATCGTGGTATAGCCAGATACAATAAGTGTAAACAAATTGTTAAATTATGCTTCATTTTGACTTTCGCTCAGTAGTAAAGTTTTGCTTGCACCCTGATTTTGCAGAGTAATATGCTGCTATTTTGCTGGTGGTATTTTTAAACTCGAATTTAATTACTGGTTAATGAAACATATTTGCAACAAAATTTGGCTGTAAAATTTGACAAAGTGAGTCATTATTAATGAATCAACTCAAACAGTTGCTATATGATGAATTGCAAATTTTTGTTGTGCTCGAAGCCTCGACCTTATGAGAATGCATAACTTCTTCCCAACTGAGTGGAATCAAGGTAGGGTGACGGCATTACAAATGTATACCCTCGGCAGTCCTTGAGCTTATCCAAAGTAGGTAGTGCTCAAGTGGAAGTGATTATGGAGAAGTTATGTACCACGCTCATGTTTATTTTCCCCTAAGAGAACAAGATAAAGCGCAAGCCTTGAACGAGATCATCCGTCAAGAGCGTCAAGATGTGCTGCGTGTGTTTCCATTAGTTGGAAGGTTAGTTGGCCCACACAAGATGCCGATGTTTGAAATTCACCTAGAATCCTTGAGTGAAGAGTTCTTGGCGTGGCTTGATACGATTCGAGGCGATTTTTCTGTGCTTATTCACCCAGTAAGCGAAGAAGAGTTGCTCGATCACACAGAACGCGCGATTTGGTTGGGCAGAGAGATTGGTGTATTTGAAGAAAAGTTAGAGAAATAGTTGCTCCTCTCGCCCATGCATGACCGCTTTGAATCCTTCTCTTCTCATTGCGGTCGCAGCTTCTGCTTAACGCCTCATCTTCATTGATGGGTGCGGAATCCCTATCTTACGCTTTGCTGTAGCTATTTTTGTGCTAAACCTAAAAGTAGGCTTTCGAACTTCACGCACAAAGCGTGAAAATATCGCTGTTTAGCATGCCATTAAATGAATTTTGGTGGTAATAAAATATTAAGTCTTTGATAAATCAAATAGGTATAGCAGGGAAGTGCAGTTTACGACCCCAACGCCATTGGCAGTGGCGCCGATAATTTCTGAGGGGGAAGGGTATGTTTTCGATACTCTTGGTTATACTTGCACTCTATATATTTTGGCTGTTGTTTCGCAACGAGCCTGCGTTTGCCGGGCGTACCGCTCAAAAAAAACGTGACTGGGTTGGGCCTACCGCCAACAAAGAAGAATGGCGAGGGTTTTGTACAGACGTATTTCAGCCGTTCAGTTCTCAAACGACTTTCTACGCCATTGCTTATTTTGCCAATTACGTAGCAGCAGCGAACGCAATATCTTGGTCAACGATATACGAAGGCGATTATCCGATCATCATAAGCCGATTTGGTAGCTACTTCATTTTAAGTACGCATGATGCACTGGTCGTAGCTGGGTTTATTGCGCTTGCTTTCTTTATCATTAATTGGCAACTTGCCATGCGCTGCTCCGGTATTCTTAGCCAGTATCTAGTGCGGATTCTTATTATTAATCAAAAGCGCTTTGTCGCGATTAGCTTGGTGTTTTGCAGCTACTTTTCGTACCTACTGACGCTTGGTATATTCTGGCTGTTCCATGATGGGTATTCAATCTGGCATGGATTAATGCTTAGCCCTGTGTTCCTGCTGTTAGCTTTATTGGTAGCTGTTGTTGTGCCATCTGCAAAAAGAGAAAATAGTGTACCTAAGTAATCCCGAGATGGTTTGTTCAGCGGGAATAGTTTGGCTTGTAGACTAGGTAGTGATGTAAAGGACTAGCGAGTCTAAATCACGAAGTGGCAACAAAGTATACGAGCCGAGATCTTTACTTCATCAGGTATTTTTGGGGCGTTTACTTAAGCAAGGTAGGCTGCACTTTTAACTCGATCAGATTATCACGTTCTGGTTTAGCCTTATCGAATGACAAAATAAAGCTGCAATTCGATAACCCTAGACAAGATGATATGTCTTCGTAAAAGGGTGAAGTGTTCGTACTGGGAACTTAGAATAAAAAAAACGCGGCCAAAGAATAGCCGCGTTTATTAGAATAAGAGATTTAACTTTCTGTCACAGGTTCAGAGACTTGTTCAGCGCTTGAATCCACAGCTTTTACAAGTAGTAGACCAACACCTCCGACGATGGCACCACATAGAATAAACACTAAGCGCCCCCATACTGGGTTAGGTAGCAGAGCCATAAACATGACACCTATACCTGCGACCGCGATAAGTTTACCCAGCATTTGACGTTGCTTGTTATCGAGTTTTCTCTGTGCCACTGATTCCGCTACAAGAGGCGTTGATAGGTTTTCAAAGAACTTATCGACATCTGCTTGGCGTTTGTCAGTTAGAGGCTTGTAGAATAGAGTCGACAACATGAAGAAGCCACCAGTTAGCGTCATGTGTCCGATTAGACCTATTGCTACTTTCACATCAGACCATTCTCGGCTAGTCAACTCCTCAAGGCCAAACGCCGATGACACCATATCAGCTGTGATAACAAACCCAACAAGGTAGGAAACGATGCCACCCACGACTAGAGTTCCCCAACCGGCCCAGTCTGGAGTTTTCTTGATAAAGAAGCCTAAAAACGCTGGAATTGTCATTGGGAACCCGATGAGCGCACCAACGTACATCATAGTGTCGAATAGACTCAGACCTTTTAGAGAGTTTATAAACTGCGCGATTAGAATAATTGCAACGCCAAATACCGCCGATGTTGCTTTAGAAACTGCGACTAGCTCTTTCTCTGATGCTTGGCCTTTACGAACGATCGGTTCATAAAAGTTCTTTACGAAAATACCTGAATTGCGGTTAAGACCAGAGTCCATAGAGGACATCGTAGCAGCAAACATTGCAGCGACCAGAAGTCCAACCATACCTGCTGGCATGTACTCTTGAACGAAGTATAGGTACGCGAAGTCGCCTGCTTTGTTACCAGCATCTGGATAAGCTGCCGCTAAATCAACACCTTGGCCTGCAATATACCAAGAAGGCATGAACCAAATGAAAACTCCACCCAACATCAATACACATGCTAGCAAAGCTGCTTTTTTTGCATTTTTAGAGTCTTTTGCAGCTAGGTAACGGTAAGAGTTCAACATATTGTTTGTAATAGAGAACTGCTTAACGAAGATAAAGAACGCCCAAATACTAAAGATGCTTAAGTAGTTCAGGTTGTTACCTGCAACAAAGCTGCCACTTTCTGCGACTGGGAAGTTAGAGATAATTTCAGTAACTCCACCACCTTGAACAATAGCAACGGCTGCACATGTGATCGTTACCGCCATGATGATGACCATTTGCATGAAATCGGAGGCGATAACCGCCCAAGAGCCGCCAGTTACCGACATCGCAAGTACAACTAAACCGGTAATCCAGATGGTTGCTGTCATATCAAAACCAAAAATACCTGAAGCTATAATAGCAAGGGCGTTAAGCCATACACCTGCAGAGACAACACTGTTTGGCATCGAAGACCAAGTAAATACTTGTTCGTTTGTTGTACCAAAACGCATACGAATGGCTTCTATGACAGTTACGACGCGTAACTGACGAAATTTCGGTGCAAAGTAAGCGAAGTTCATGAAGTAACCAAACGCGTTTGCAAGGAAAATAATAGCGACAGCAAAACCATCATTGTAGGCTTTACCAGCTGCTCCAGTAAATGTCCAAGCAGAGAATTGAGTCATAAACGCCGTTGCTCCAACCATCCACCAAAGCATGTTGCCGCCACCTCGGAAGTAGTCGCTTGTAGTACTAGTAAAAGTTCTGAACATCCAACCTATTGCGATTAAGAATAGAAAATAGATGCCCACAATGAGAGTATTGAGTTCCATCTTTAGACCTTTGAAGTAGTTTATTGTCCTAAGTAATAGTAACGTTCGCCCCTCTTATTTGTAGTACAATAACTCAAAACCGTGACCAGTAAGGCGTAATAAACCCTTTAATTAATCATACAAGTGATCGGTGTCAGATATTGCTTTTCTCTGAAGCTGCTAAAAGTGTCGAGTTTAGGTATGGGTTCTATGAATATACTTATAAAGAATCTTAAGTCCTCTAATAAGAATGGATGCGGATTTATGCATATCTGGCAGAGGGATATAACATCGATTGATGTAGGATTGTTAAAAAAAAGCCCATGCAAGCCTGTACTGCATGGGCCAAACGGTACTAGTACCGCGAGCTGTCGGCTGAAGTTCGCAACAGCGGCTTTACATGATTACTAACCACTGCAGATGACGTTCGAGGGGACATCACCTGAATTCGGTTGTTTATGTAACGCTGCTAGATCTTCGACAATCATTGCGCACATGCAATGCTAAGCTCTCTAAAATGTAGTTATGATATGGAGCAACTAATCAGTTTACACTCGCTCTGATGTTGGCAAGTGACAATGGCTATTCGCTGCATTTTGCTAACGTCGCCTCCATTAATGATATTGTATTATTAACTAAGGTAAATGCTGATGATACCAAATTGTGACAGAGAACATGTTTAGCAAATAGGCCTGTGATCTGGATGATTACAGGCTAAGCCGGTAAAGGGGCCCGACTGTCGCTTTTGTCTGAGGTGCGATACGGGTTTGTTGAACTAATAGTAACTCTGCAGTTGCAATTGCATCTGCAAGTGCATTATGGCCGTTGTAAGCGGGTAACCCGTAACGTTCCCTTGTCGCTGCTAGAGTCACATCTGATTCATCGGAAGCATTGATAGCTCTTTGTAACCTTTTTTCTATTCGCAAGGTGTCTATCCAAATGAGCGGCAACTCTTTTATGTTGAAAACTCGCTGTAAATATTGATTAATAAAGCTAGTTTCGACTATACATCCGTGCGCAACAATAACTTTGTTTTCTGCTGCTTTAAAGAATGTACGCATTGCTTCATGAATAGAGATTCCATCAGTCAGCATTTGTTGGGTAATATGGTTAACAACTATGGTTTCGGGCTTAATTTTTGAGTCGCTATGTACATAAAGGTGTTGACTTGTTGCTAAGTCAATATGGCCTTGTCGAATCTCTACCCAGCCCATGGAAAGAATGACTTCTTCCTCACTGTCTAAGCCAGTTGTTTCAAGATCTAGAACGATGAACTCAGTGTCAAAAGCTCGTTGATTTACGTCCAGATTTGGCGAGCGAAGCAGCTTTTTAAGATAAAGAGGGATGTGCTTCTTTTTACAGTGCTTTTGTCTCTGACGATTTTTTCGTGTCAATGGATGAAAGTACTCAAGTAAGCGCTTCATTATCGGCTCCCAAAACGGAGTTTGGCGACTTCTTGTAGATCTGCAATGATGCGGAACGCGTCTTTTAAATGTTGACGTTCAAAACTACCGAACGTATTGGGGTCAATGTGGTTATTTGGCTCATCTCCACTTTTTAGTGCTTCTAATTGATGGGCAAATCGAAACGACAAGATGAATTGATATGCGTTGATTATATTTTTGTACGCGTCATGGCTGAGCAGTCCTTTTTCGTTAGCTGCTTTAAAACGCTCATCAGTTGCAGTGAGGTCACATTCAACTGCCAGACCATAAATCCTTGCAAGATCAATGATTAGATTAATCGCGTATTTTTTTACGTCGAGCGTTTTCTTGTTCTCTCCCGATTTTTGTAATACTAGGCTATTGAATATTCCTAGCGGTGGGTTTGTTTTCACCGCATCGTTAACTAACATCGTAAGGAATTCTCTATTAGCGTTGATGTTAGAGTGAAGCTCATCGCGAAGTATCTGTTCAAAGTCTTTGTTTCCATAAACGGTTCGGATTTCTAAAAAGACACTGATATTGAGGAGGCGCTCGTATTCAGGATTTGCCACCCATTTCTTATAGTACTTTTTCCAAACAGAGAGAGGCTGGCACCATTTAGGGGTCGCTGCCATAAATTTCCCTGGACACAATGGATAGTTACATTTATTCAGACCATTACTTACTATCATTGCTAAATGTTTGAAGTAGATACGGTCGTTATCTGTTGCCGAATCATCTAATACGATGGCGCTATCTTGATCTGACAGCATATGTACTTCTTGGCGAGCATGAGAGCCTGCCACAATCCAAGAGAAGTCACAGGGAGGTGTTCCCAACTTATCAATGGCTATTTGTATTAACCTACGAGTGTACGCATCCATAATCATGGTCATCACTTTACCAATGATTTCTGGTGAAACCCGTCCTTCGACTAATGCTTCAAAAATAGCTTGGCGCTCGGACGTAAAACTAGACAACGCTTTGACACTGCCAGCATATTTGATCTTTTCAATTAAAAATATAGCTTGGACTCGATGGTTTTGAACCAAGTGCGTTGTGGTCAAAACGCCAACGACGTTATTGTCTCTGACTAAGGGTAAGTTTCTTATATTGTGCTGCATCATAATGGAGGCTGCGTGCAGAACTAAATCGTCAGGATGAATTGTTTTAGGATCAGGCGACATGACTTCGACGACTGGTGTTGAGATGCTTAATCCTTTGGCGATGACTCGCTTTGTCATATCTCGGTCGGTAATCAGTCCAACTATTTTATTATCACGATAAACGACAGCGCAGGGAGAGCACTTATCGATCATCTCGTTGGCGACTGACTGAATGGATTGCTCAGCGGTTACAATTGCAACTCGACCACTAGCGACTTCCTCTACACGCCGAATAAACAACCCTTTTTCTTTGTTAGACCACACGACATCTAATGCTGACTTTAGCCGTACCTGAGCTTGTGATGCAAAATGTTCAGCACATTCAGGATGAGAAGTGCACAACTTTTTCAGCGCAGCATTTGGAATTACATAAACTAATGAATTTTCGATTGCAATTGCTTTGTATTCTTTTCCGCTTTCGACTTCGTTACCAAGAAAAGTGAAGCCAAACAAATCTTCCGGACCAAGTTTAGCTCTCAATATGCCATCAGATTTACGCTGTTCGATAGAGCCAGTTCTAATAATATAAAGTGACTTTTCGTTCTTAGAAGAATACTGATCAACAACATCCCCCTTGCTTAAATAAGTGATCTTGACAGATGAAGCAAGCTCGCGAAGTGCACCTTTAGGTACCTTGTCAAACGGATCAATCTGGCTGATAAACTGTATGATATTTGGCAGTAGCGAGTCGGTCATAACACAACATTCTCAAAATACATTTGTATTACTATATATCAAAATATTGATGGTGTGCCATAAAGAATTGGAGGAAACGAAATTAAAAAAGCACGCGAGATGCGTGCTTTTGCCTAGTTATTAGATCGCCCAAGCCCAAGCTTAACTGGCTTCGGGTAAGCGATGTTTTGACTCCAACAAGTGGTTAGCCGAAGCTTGACGTGCTTTTTCAGCATTGCCTGCCATTATTGCTTCATAAATCTCACGATGTTCTTCGATGCACGTATTGCCTTCCTCAGATGAGTGTGCAATAAAGTTAATGAACATTGTAGTCAGAACATGCCCAAACGGTAAGAAAAAGTCGTTTCCGGTTGAGTTAAAAATAATGCTATGGAAACGAATATCTACATCCATCCAACGCGCTTTGTCCAGTTCGTCTGCTTTAGCGACTTCCAACATATCTTGGAATGCTTCTGATAGCTGAATTCGCTGTTCCGCAGTGGCATTTTTCGCTGCGAGTGCACAAGCTTCAGGCTCTATCGCGCGTCGTAACCCCAAAAATTGATGACAGAACTGATCTATCTCTGTTAGACCGTCCATCCATTCAATTAATTGTGGGTCTAAAAAGTTCCAGTACGCTCGGTTGATGACTCGAGTACCAACTTTTGGACGTGACTCGAGTAAACCTTTTGATGTTAAAAGTTTTACGGCTTCACGCAAAGCTGTGCGACTGATACCAAACTGTTCACACAGGGACATTTCTCCTGGAAGAATGGACCCTTGAGGGATCTTGCCTGACAAAATGCTACGAGCAATTTCGCGAGCTACTTGTACATGTAAGCTGCGCTTGGAACCGGAGATAGAATGAAATTCACCAGACATAAAATCACTTATCGTTAAAATTGTATTATTTAAGCTTGGACTATATCATCCAAAGTGTAGCTCACCAAGAAGATGTTTACGTAATAACAGTTGTCTTCACAAATCCATTTTGAATCTCCGACTGCTTTATGAAGCCTTCATGATTATGATACTTAGCGTATAACAGATGAGGCCACCGATTCTTACATCATTCCTTATTTATTTGTTAGCTCAATATGTTAGTTAACTCTAGTCGCGCCTACTTATTGTACTCACTGATTTTCAATACACAGCACACAATTTGAATAGAAGGTCAGGTTTCTTGTTAAATAAAGTGATATTGTATTATTATATACTAAAGATCGGTGTGCATGATGTTACTACTCGACCATTCAATATTGAGTTTGGCCAATATACCTCGCGAGTAAAAATCATATTCATAAGATCGTTAGATTTTAGACGCTAAATAACAGTGCTTTACATTTACACAGAAAGTCTCCGCCTTCAAAGCGTGTTTCATTTGGCCTTTTCTAATTATTAGCTAAACAAGTCGTTTAGGCTGCTGGCAATGAGGAATATAGATGGCAGAGTTTTCACTTCTCGGGAATTCAAATCACAAGATACATGTACAAGTAGCAAGACAGATTTCTCGCAAAATATTGTCAGGAGAATTAAGTCAAAATGAGAAGCTCCCGAGTGAAATAGAACTGTGTAAGTTGTTTGGTGTTAGTCGGACAGCACTACGAGAGTCGACGAAGTTGCTGTCTGCTAAAGGCTTAATTATCTCTAAACCAAAAGTTGGAACTACGGTACTACCAAGAAACTATTGGCATTTTCTTGATCCTCAACTCTTAGAGTGGATCCAAGATTTAGAAGATACTAAGCCGTTTCTATCTCAGTTTTTAGGATTGCGTAAAGCCATAGAACCAGAGGCGTGTGCGCTGGCAGCCCAAAATGCCAATGCTGAGCAAAGAAAGCTGTTGTCAATTGTATTTCAAAGAATGACGATGGCAGCACGATGTCACGATTATGATGAGTGGATTGCTAACGATCATTTGTTTCATCAAACGATATTCCTTTGTACCGATAATCAATTCTACGTTCCCTTCAGCAATATACTTTCGACCATATTTAAGGTGTTTATTGACAAGTCAGTTGAAGGAGGGAGGTTCTGCCTTAATGAGCACCGTGCAATTTATGATGCAATTATGGTCGGAAACTCATTTCAAGCTCGTTTAGCCTCTCAAACGCTGTTAAATGATGAGAATCAGAGGCTTTCCGACGCCGTGAATAGTTAAGAGCTTGCGTACATTTTTATTGACTAAAAAGAGTTTTCTGTCGTTTCTTTTTGTCATGAACTTTGCCTAATGACCGAGCTCTTTAGTTTAAACGTTTAACCTCATTACAAAGGTTTACTAATGTTTTCCCAACCATATATAAAGAAAAACTTATCTCTTGCTTGGCCGCTTGCTCTTAATGCTTTGTTGATGCAATCAATGCTTATGATTGATACGCTGCTTGTTACGCCATTAGGTGAAGTTTCACTTGCTGCTATGGGGATTGCTACAACAATAGTTTCTTTTGTTTTAGGTATCCAAATGGCTCTAGCAAATGGGTCTCAATTGGTACTTAGCCGTGCGGTAGGCTCTGGTCATTATCTATCGTTAAATAAAGGTTTCTGGGCAGCTTTAGTTATCAACGTTCTAGTCGCATCCTTATTCTGGCTGTTGATTACTGTCTTTGATGAAGCGTTAATCAGTAAGTTGACGGATAACGTTGATCTCTATGCGGAGACAAAATGCTACCTTGCAATTGCTAAGTTCATCGTCATATTCAATGCCATTACTCAGGTTATGATTGCGGTGTTCAATGCGCTTGGACGGACCAAAGTTCCATTTAAAGGCTATTTGATTGAATTGCCAGTCAACGTGGCGATGTCTTATGTTCTGATTCACGGCCTGACTAATTTTGAAGGTATTGGCGTTCAAGGCGCCGCGGCGGGTAGTTTGGTTGCTATTAGTATTCGGCTGTTATATTTAACCATGTGCATTAAGCTTGATGATTCTATCATCTTGTCTATTAAGAAGCTTGATGCGTCATTGAAAAGCAATATACATAAGCATTTTAAAGAGATTTTCCCCGTCGCGGCGAACGTCACAATGTTACAAACTGGCGCAACGATATACATGTTGCTGTACTCGCAACTGACCTTAAATGCTTATGTCGCTATGACTATCGTGATGCCTTGGATCAAAGCGGGTACTCAGTTCATTACTGCTTGGGCGCATTCATCGGCAATCACGATTAGCCAAGCAATTGGATCAAGAAAAATGGATGAGCTGCGTAACAATGTCGATATTAGTATTGATATGGCCGTGATGATCTCGTTCGTTTCAGCATTTTTCTTTTTTGCACTTAGTTTCGTTCTTCCTGATTTGTATCCCGACTTAGACCCGAGTACTTACAAAGCGTTATCCGCGATTGCTCCACTTTACATACTGCTACCGATAGTACGTGGCTATAACACCGTTCATGGTCATATTTTGAGAGCGTTAGGTAAAACAACGGAGGTGTTTAAGATTAACTTTACCGGTCAGTGGGTAATCTCAATACCGTTATGTGCTTTGATGATTTTATACTTGGACCTTTCAGTGTTTTGGGTGTTTGCAATCATGCCGTTTGAAGAAATTGTTAAGGCATGGCCATTTAGGCATTTAGCACGTAAGTCTCTGAAAGATTTCGATATTAATAAGGCAGACAAGCTAATGTACGATTGATTCTATGACTATTGGATTAGGTCGAAAATATTCGTAGATGCTATGGACTAAAGAGGAGTATGTCTAGCTTATCATTTTGGGGTTTATCGAGTTTATAAATTGTGATCAATAGAGCACATCATAACTTCTTTCCTCGAATCATTCCGTTGCAAACCTTATTATATGTATGACAATATTACATATGATAAGGTTTGAACATGAAACTCAATCTACTCGTAGCCGCAATGGCTGTTACCTTACCAACTCTTGCTATCGCTTCTGATTTAAATAATGGCGTTGATTATCCAGTCCCTGCCGATAAATTTGATATGCGAAACTGGAATATCACTATTCCTTCCGATATCAATGAAGACGGAAAAGTGGACGAAATCGAGGGTGTGGCGATGCTGAGTTATTCACACAAAGACTTCTTCTTCTTGAACGAAGAAGGCAACTTGGTGTTTGAAGTGCAGAATAAAGCGGTAACGACAAAAAACTCGAAGAATGCTCGCTCTGAACTACGTGAAATGCCTCGTGGCGCTGACTTTTCTATTCAAACCGATGATTTAGCAAACCATTGGGCTTTATCGAGCCACCCTCAGGCTGCTAAACACAGTCGCGTAGGTGGAACGTTGGAAGCGACCTTGAAAGTGAACCATGTTTCTGAACACGCCAAATTTCCAGAAAAAGGGCCTGCTCATTCTGTTGTTGTCGGTCAAATCCACGCGAAAAAAATTGATGCAAGAATAAAAGAGGGTAAAGGCTATGGACATGGAAATGAACCCATTAAAATCTTCTATAAAAAATTCCCAGAACACAAAATGGGCTCTGTATTTTGGAACTACGAGCGTAACCTAGCGAAGGAAGATCCAAATCGTATTGATATTGCATATCCAGTATGGGGAAATACTTGGGATAACCTTGAAGAACCAGGCCAAGCAGGTATCGCTCTTGGTGAAGAGTTCAGCTACAAGATAGAAGTTCAAGGAACTATGATGAACTTGACGTTTGAAACAGAACGCCACGAGACAGTGACTTATTCCATAGATCTCAGTAAGGGGATTGATAGTAAGGACTTTGAGCATGGCTACGCAGAAGACATGTTCTATTTTAAAGCAGGAGCTTATGGTCAATGTAGCGTCAGTGAGTCTCACCCTGTGTGGGGTACAGGATGTGCGGGCACCGGTGATTTTTCAGTCGACAAGAAAAACGGTGACTATAACAGCGTGACATTTTCTAAGCTCAAGCTAAATCAAAATTGAAACTAATAGAAAGCTAAGAGCTACTCGATTTCTACTTAAGCCTCATCGATTTGATGAGGCTTTTGTTTTCAGTGGAATTCTTTAAAAGGTAAGAAACAAGATAGAGCAAGCAATCACTGGGACTGGCTTGAATTTAGAGTATTGTGTTGAATTTTGTTCTTCTGAAGAGGTAAAAAAATAAAGCCAGGCTCGAAAGCCTGGCCTAGTATCAAGTGCTACAAAATAACACTAGAGTTGCTTTGAATCGATGTTATCGAAATATGCTTTTGTTGAAGCACCACTTGTGTCCCCTACATAAATAGTCAGTTGTGATGGTGTATTCGTTGCGTCTAAGCCTGTTTCGGACTGACTTGGCGCATCAACCGTTTTTCCATTAATAGAAACGTTAATCTCATCACCATCCCAAGCTAGGGACATTGAGTTCCAAGCGTCAGTCGTAATAGTGCCTATTTCTACGTCATCTGATCCTGCTTCGGCTTCAACTTTACCACTGCCCGAAATTCTCAATTCGTAGTAACGATCTGAGTTGTTTTTACCTGAGCCAACATTAATGTATGTAGTTTTTTCGTTGTCTGACGGAATGTAAACATCGAATGACACGCTACCGTTTGATGTTGCTCCGTTTGAAAACTCGCGCGTAACGTATGGTTTGTTGGTCGTATCTGTGTCGGATATTAGCAGAGAGTTAGTGCCGCTCTTTGATACGTCATCACTTACTACAGCCACGGAGGTCAAGGTGGAGGAGTCATCAGCAACCGTATTGTATTCTTTCCAACTAGAGTTTGCTGAACTGATATTTGTTCCTACTGGGTATGAGTCAAAGTTTTCACTCACGTCTTCTGACGGTTTATCAGGATTAGAACTTCCGTCTGAAATGACAACCGCTTCGCTTGATGCACTGTTGTAAATTGTCGCAAGGTCTAAGCCTGGAATGTAGTTGTCAAAATCCTCTTCTAGAACCAACACTTCAGAGCCCGAATCACTAGAGTAAATCTTCAAGTTGTCTGCATTTAATTCAAAGTTTGTAGTGTTGCCATTATCACCTAGTCTCAGTGATACATAAGTTACAGCGGTGCCATCAGCGACAGGTAACATTTCACCTATTTGTTTACCGTTAACCGAAAAAGAGAAGAAGTTTTCTATCCAACTGACTTCTATCGCGAGGTTTTCACCTAACTCAAACGTGTCGCCTGTTTCCGTCAAGTTTCCACTTGCATCGCGGTATTTGATTTTGCCGTTTTCAAATGCCACTTCGCCATGCAAGTTGGAATTCGAGGTTTTTGCTGCATAAAATGAGATGTAAGCATTGTCACCAGAACCGTCGGCTTCCTGTTCTGTTTCTTCATGATGCTGGTAAGTTAGATCTACAGTTAGTCGGCCTGTTGAAATTTCTGAAACACTCGTTGAATCAGACAGCTTGATTCGTAACTCACCGGTGTCTTCTTCTGTTCCACCTTTATTGGTATCCAAAATTTGTACGACGTTGTTATCGCCAGCGTCATTATTTGCCGCTGCAACTGCATCTTTCACCGCATCGTTTTCTGATTCATCGTTACCGGTGAAGTTTCCGTCATTTGTTCCTGAAATGGTTAACATGCCGTTTGAAACTTCATAAGTCCCTGTTAACTCGGTAGGGTTACCTAGATCGCTCTCGTCATAAAGGTTGAATGTAAGCGTCTCTGTATCTTTATCTTCGGTATAAGTTGAAGTGTAGATTGTGTAAGTACCGAAGTTATCATCATCGCTATAATACTTTTGCGTACCGTCTTCAAAGACATAGACGTTTGGCAGGTCGTGCTCATCATCGGATTTCGCCACAGTGGCTGGTGTTGAAATATCCCACATACCTTGGCTCAACTCAGACTCAGTTTCTGTTGGTGGGGGAGCCGATGGTGCATCCCTTAAATCAGTGTTACATCCGGTTAACAAACCTGTGGAAATAGCAATTGCTGCTGCAATTTTTGTTACTTGCATGGTAGGTACTCACTTCCATGTGTTTTTATTTATGTAATATTGTTAGACAAATAATTTCTGTCATCTAGATGGTTTTATCAATAGAATGATCCGACTCACACTAGATACAATGATTGCTCACTGAAGTGATGAATAAGTCACACAAAATAGTTGAATATCAACATCAATAAGAGCTGAACGTTTATGAGGTTGAGGGCTTTCTTTATAGAGAAACAGCAAAAACTAAAGGTGATTTAGGAAAGAAATTTGATTTTACATCAAGATTTTTTATTTTAAGTCATTGAATTTATTGTTGTTTATATTTTTAATCTTCTTATTTATCATATGAAACGAGTTAAAACATTTCTCTGTAAGTGATGTCTACAAAGGTCGTTTTAGAATCAGACATAGCTAACACTTTTGAATATATAATAATACAAATTGTCAGTTGAGGGGCACTTACATGATTAATATCACAGAACTCTCATGATGAATTAACTAGTATTTGTCATACATTAATTCAATAGTGTTGAATCAAATCCAGGGATTTAAGTGGTATCCCAAAAAATATATACAGAGAGATATAATCATGAAAGCAGTTACAACAATGTCCCTATTCGTTGCTTCCACATTAATGGCGGGAGCGGTTTCCGCAGCAACTTTAGACTATCGCGCAGAATATAAGCATGAGAGTGAAACTTATGCCCAACGTATCAAAATTAGTGGTAGTTCTAAAATTAACGATCAGACCAAACTGAACTTTGGTGTTGAACAAAAATTCCATAGTTACGACAACTCGCATTTTTGGGATCAACTCGTTGCTGGTGATTCTGAGTTTGATTGGGGAGTTCGCTACCAAATAAATAAACAATGGTTTATCCAACCAGGGATGCCTATTACTTTTGGCGATGATGACGAAAAAACCACTTATAAACCACAAGTTCGTGTTGGTTACAAATCCTCTTTTGGCTTAAGTACCGCTTTACGTTACCGACACGAATTTCAAGTTTATTCAGATGGTGCAGGTAACAAAACACTAACGGATGGTACTTCGGTAAGCGTTGCTGGGAAAACAGTTGAACAAGGTAAGTGGACACTGACAGGCTCTTACGATATGCGTCAGTTTGATAACGAGTACCTTGATAACGTCAAGCTGAGCTATGAGATCAACTACAACAAAAACTATGACGAAGTGCGTTTATCTGATTGGAAAGATTCTGAGTGGGATGCTGGTTTAATTGTTGGTTACCAAATGGGAGATTTCCGTCCTTACTTTGAATTGTGGAATGTCAAAGGTAAGGATGGTTCAACCACGGATGACCGTCAATTGAGAACACGCCTTGGCCTTAAATACAGCTTTTAACCCGAGTGTTATTGCCTAATTGTTGTTACAGCAAAAGAGCTGTTAATTCATTTTTATATTGTAGGTGTTAGATTACATGAAGCATATTTTCTTCAAAAGCTTGTTAGCTTCTTCTATTTTACTTGCTGTGGGCTGTAATAGTACGGCGACCATGGTAGATCCATTTCCAAACAACCAAGAAACTGGTGCTGATATTCTGACTCCCGTTACGATAACGGCGAGTAGTCATGATGGTAATGTTCCAGAGCAGTTGTTTGACCAAGATATTATGACACGTTGGTCAGCAAATGGTGATGGTGAGTGGGCGATGTTGGATTACGGCTCGGTTTATGAGTTCGACGCAATTCAAGCCTCGTTCAGCAAAGGTAACGAACGCGTCAGCAAATTTGATGTTCAGTTTAGTACTGATGGTGAAAACTGGGTGACGGTTATTGAGGGTGCGCAAAGCTCTGGTCGCGCACTTGGCTTAGAGCGCTTCCAGTTTGAGCCTGCAGTAAAAGCACGCTATGTTCGTTACGTTGGCCACGGTAATAGCAAAAACCAATGGAACTCAGTTACTGAGTTAGCGGCAGTTAATTGCGGAATTAATGCCTGTCCGGCAAGTCACATCATTACTGATGACGTCGTTAACGCTGAAGCGGCTATGATTGCGCAAATGAAAGCGGAGCAAAAGGCACAAAAGGATTTACTCAAAAAGAATCGTAAAGGCGACTTTGGAGCACCAATCGTCCGTCCTTGTGAAACGACTGTGACGTGTGATCTTTCTAAAGCGATGCCTTACCCTACGTTACCGAAAGAGCCACTCGCGACAAATGCACCGGGTGAAAACTTTGACTTAACACGTTGGAAACTGACGACACCTTTCGACCATGACAAAGATGGTCGTGCTGATGATATTGATGAGTGGGACTTGGCTAACGGCTTCCAACACTCTGATATATTCTACACAGCAGATGATGGCGGAATGGTATTCAAGAGCTATGTGAAAGGCGCTCGAACTTCTGAAAACACTAAATACGCGCGAACTGAGTTACGTACCATGCTTCGTGCTGGTGATAAGTCTTATAGCACAAAAGGTGTAAATCCTAATAACTGGGTATTCAGTTCTGCACCAGTTGAAGATCAAAAAGAAGCGGGTGGTGTAGACGGTACGCTTGAAGCTACTCTGAAGATTGACCATGCAACCACAACTGGTCAGTCGCATGAAGTTGGCCGCTTTATTATCGGCCAGATTCATGACAAAGATGATGAGCCAATTCGTCTTTATTATCGTAAGCTACCAGACCAACCAACAGGTACAGTTTACTTTGCTCACGAAAAAACCAAAACTGGAACAGAGGATTACTACAGCTTAGTGGGTGATATGACTGGTGAAATCGGTGACGATGGCATCGCGCTAGGTGAAAAATTCAGCTACATCATTGATGTGAAAGGCAACACAATGACAGTTACGGTAAAACGTGATGGTAAAGATGATGTTGTTCAAGTCGTAGATATGAGTGACAGTGGCTATGACGAAGGTGGCAGATATATGTACTTTAAAGCCGGTGTCTATAACCAGAATATGTACGGTAATCCAGATGATTACGCACAAGCTACTTTCTATAAATTAAAACAATCTTTTGGTAAGTACCAAGGCTAGTTCTATCACTTTTAGTTGATTGAAGTCCTTTGCCCTCAGCTTTGTAGCTGAGGGCTTTTTCTTTCTATAGAAGAATAAAACAGCTCAAATGTTATTTTAATTGACATAGATAAATTAATTTAAAAATTTATCACCATAGATAGGTAATAATTATTGATTGCTTTTATCTTCTGACAATGTTTATTTTTAAGTGCTAATGTATATTAGAGTAGTTTAATTGGTTAAATTTAAAATAACTCAGCGTTAGGGTAGATAAATATCTCACGAAACTATAGACGCTGTTTTTAAGCTGCCTAAGTGGAGGTTGATTTATATATTTATCGTAGAAGGAAACACTATGCGTGAAGCGAGTTGAATTGTGGTGTTCTAAAAGAAGAGGCCACGAGAAAATAAATTTCCCGTGGCGGGAGTATGAGCTTTGTTCGTTGCTTTAGAGCAAAGTAGCAAGCCTATTGCTAAGAGATTGAAATGACTATTGATGAAGAGTGCTCAAAACACTAAAGCTCACATCAAAGATTTCTCCTCGATATGCATTATCAGGTTTAAACTGAGGGTAAATTCCGGCTTTGAAGTAAAACGCAATATCAGGCGACGCCCATCTTTCAGTAAGAGTATAGGACTTGTTGTTAGCGGTGTCTGAGTATGCTTCTCCCCACTTCAGTGTGTGCGAGACCATATTACTGCCATCTGCATCGTAGGTGGCTAAAAACAGTCCTTCCTTATCGGCACGGATCGTATATTGCCAGTCTTCGTTTACCGCGTAGGTACCAAGCTTAACGCTGAATGCGTTACAATCAGTACAGTCTTTGTTGTTATCAAGTTTGTAGTTATCGTTCAGAATAACTCGGACTGGCTTATTCTCACCTTCCCAAAGTAGCTTTACGAGTGCTTGGCTGATTTTCCAACCATGTATCTGGCCTACCACGACTTTTGGTAATTGACCGTCGATTTTAGGGTATTCGTTGATTCTTAGTGTTGCGTTTAGCGTATGCGAAGTTGCACCGGTACGACTATCTTCAATATACCAACTTGTCTCTTCATCGCTGGTGCTGCAATCCGGGGAGTTAGTACTGATGTAGAGCTCTCGCAATTCTGAACGGATGTAACTGGAGTTGGCCGTTGACGTGCCGTAACCCATATCGGCGCGGAAATGCATGCTACCGTCAATAACATTGAAGTATGATAAATCAATCTCGCGTTGGTAAACGCTCTCTTCGTTAGACAGAAGATCTTTACTTGAATTACAACGCTCAGGCTCTAATTCAGCCGCGCTGTCACCGCCAAAACCATACCAATCATTTTTGCTTGCAGGAATGGTTAATTTCCAATCGTCAATATTCCAAGCTATTGAATCAGTATGGTCAGTTTTGGTTAGTCCTAACTGCTTAAATTGTACCTTTGCTTCACCGTTTTCAAACTGGTTATAAACTCCGGCTTTAAAGTAGCTCAGGAGGTGCTGCCAGTAGGATACATCTACATTTACCTTTTGCTCATCGTTCACTTTAATGGTTAATGTGTTTTCTCCGATTTTTACTTCGAATCGCGTGAATGCGTTGAGATCGGCTTTTCCTAAATCATAACGATCGTATGATGTTGCATAACAATCTGATGCGCTAGAAGGTAGACTGCAATCTATGGCATTGTTCTTTACTACCGCCCAGTAATGACCAGTGATACTGTTTCGTTCTTGTTCCCAAACGATTCGTAACAAAGGGTGTGGGATAGCACCTGTACCAGAAGTATCTGTGCCTTTGTTATGAATTTGCAGGAAAGTGACTTCATCATGGTTTGCAGGGGAGCTAGCCATTGCAAGGTTAATCTCTGGTAATCGAACATCTGCATACAAAGTTCTAAAGACGCCTTGTTCTGAAATGTTGAAGTTTTCTCGCTCACGAACTTCTGAGCGCATTTTGTAGTTCGACATTTTAAAGACAAGGTAATTGGAATCCTTTTCTGCGTAAAAGTGGTCACTCTTATAATCCGAGAATGCTCCATTTTTGACGTCACTGGTTTTATTTCCCTCCTTCCCATCGGGATCTGATACTTGTAAATCTGAATTTCTCAATATGTTTTGAAATTTTGCTATTGAGTATGGTGCTACATGCTCTTGGTGTGGAATATTTGGTTTATCATCTTGCCTTGTAGGGGAGGTATTTCCTCCACATCCTATTAATCCAAGCCCAGAGAAGCTTATTAGAAGCAATTTAGTTGATTTTATAAACACAGTAGTAAGCCTCTTACACTATTTAATATTTGTAATACAATATCATTTTAGTGTTGTTGGGGAGTAGTTTAGTCATAAGTTAAATAGTAAAAGTGTTAATTAAATCTCAGAAGAGTTCTATATGTATAAGTGGTGTCTTTGATAAGGCGTAAGGTTAAGTTATGTCTGTTTTTCTATGAGTTATTAACGGTTTTACTATGATTAAACGCTAATTGATAAGCTCATGTAGAGTCATGTAAACAATCAAAAAAAGCCGAACATGACGTCCGGCTTTGAATTAGTTCCCGATTTTTATATTAATTTTTAGTGACTAGCTAAAGATTAAATTTGTGCGAATACGCCTTCCCAAGTGTAAGCCACACCGTCGAATTCAACGCGATGTGCCGCGTTTTGCTTGTCTTCGTCTAGATTGCAGATAGCGAAGTGGTAAGCGTTGCCTGTTGTGGTTTGCAGACGAATCACGGTGCCCACTTCGTTGTTGCCAACGACGGTTACTGAGTCTACTAGGCCACGAGCGCCAACCGATGCTTCAATAGACTCGTTGAAGTAACCGTGTGTCTCTAGCACAGAAGCAAACACGTGGTTCTGACCAGATTGACGTAGGATCAGTGCAGGCTCGCTCTTCAAGTTGAAGTCTGGATCATTTGCGCCAGTGCGAGTGAAGAACACTTTGCCGCCGTTTGTTGCGCTTGTGATTAGCGAGTAGTAACTGTTGTCGTGCAACCAACTAACAAGCGAGCTGCCTTGAACTTGGCCTGAACCTACATTCCATAGATGTTGGTAGCCGTTGTCTTCGCCCATTGGGCGTAGCGTGCTTTCTACATCGTATTCAAAATCCGTACGGATGATTTGACCAGAGTAGTGCACCGGCAGGTCGTATTGGTGCTCTTGATCTGCTTCGATGCGGTAAACATCAATCACAAGTGGTTTTTCGAATTCTGGCAATTCAGCAAGAATGATGCTGCGCTGCATGTCTACACCGTTGTAGTAACCAGAAATACGACCGCTCATGCCTTGCAGCTTTTCGTCATCAGCTTTGAAGAAGTGCTTAGAGCCGAACTTGGTTTCTGCTAGGGCTGTGTCGAAGTTGTTTTGCGTCTTTTGGTCAACTGTTACTGTGTTGTGCGCGACTGTCTGCTTACAGTAAGACTTGTTCTCTGGAATGTAACGACCGCCAAATTTAGGCTCAACGTTTACCCAGCGACCAAAGCCGTAATCGTGCAGCACTTCATGACTGCGGTTAAACACGCTCAGGTGAAGACCATCGTAGTGACCGTGGTCTAGCGCTGAGTGGTACTGGTGATCGCTGCCGTGTTGACCAAACCAGATAAGCGCCATCGTATCGTCGTCTTGCTCGTCACGGTGACGAAGAATGCTTACGCCGCCTTTTTCGCCTTCTGGGCCGTCTGTTACGAATAGGCTACCCCAGTTGAATGGTTTGATGTTGTCTGCTGCGGCAACCGCGTCAGACAATGTTTTACCTGAGATATGAACCCAAACGTCTTGCTGGTGGTCTGCCATGCCAAGTAGCGTTTCAGACTGCTCGTAACGGTGGAAACATACTGACGTAGCCATGATTACGCCTTCATCGTTAATCGAAATCGTCTTCGATGAATCGTTCAGTGCAGGCAAAGTACCATCTGGGAATGCTGTCTTGAATACGGCGTAAGACGTGGTCTTGATTACCGAGTCGTTGAACTCGTAAATACCAAGCTCAGGCTGACGACGCTCAATCGCTTCTGCGAACAGGTAGATTGGACGCAGCGAGAAACGGTGGTAGTAAGGACCTTCCATGTAGTAGCCATCTGGCGAGAACAGTTGGTCTAGCTGAGCTAGGAAGCCGCCGCTCACTTTGTCCAGTTTCAAGCCGTAAAGCGCTTTGTCTACCGCATCTTGATCGTTAATTGCGTAACCACAGATACCTACAGCTGCTACTGCCCATAGACCGTGGTTGTGTACGATGTCAAAGTCGTGACCGTAAGTGACCACGAACAGCTCAATCATTTGTTTGAACAGGTCGTTTTCAATCAGTGTTTTTTGCTCTTCTTCCAACGTGTGGTAAATGCAGCTGTACGCACAAGACGCGTATAGCATCCACATGTTCTCGTTCAGAGTTTGGTGGAAGATCTTACCCGGAGGGTTAGAGTCACGGCTGGTGTTGCTCTCTAGCGTCGGGTAAACCTTCGCATAAGCCGTTAGCATATCAACGATGTAATCGCGGTACTTCTGCTCACCAGTGATAAGGAATAGGCGACCCGCTAGATCGATGTGAATGTAGTTTTGCTTGTGACGGTTGTGCTCGTAACCGCCACCTTCGCCGTGACCTGGAACTTCAATACCCACCTCGGCCATGTAAGCGTCAGTTTGTTTGATGTCACGTGCTAATGCATTTCCTAATAGGCTATCCGTGCCAAGTGCTTTGCTTAGTTCTGCCGCTTCTTCAAAGTTCATTAATAGCGGTTGGTAAGACTGGGTTTGGTAGCTCATTATTATTTCTCCTGCCCGAATGCGTTTACTTCTAGAGAGTAGAAGCCATTCCAGCTGTAGGTTTTACCGTTCAATTCTACTTGGTGTGGGGTTTGGTCGTCAGCGCCTAGCACATTGCTGATCATCACAGTAACCAGTGATTTTTCAGTCGTGATTTCTACGATGCTGCCAACGGCGTTGTAACCCACGACGCGGATATCTTTCACCTGACCACGAGCATTCACCGACTGCTCAAACTCTTCGTTGAAGTAGCCGTGTGTTTCTAGCACAGAAGCAAATAGCGTCGATTCGCCCTTGCTGCGTAGAATGAATGCCGGTTCGCTACGTAGGTTAAAGCTTGGGTCATTGGCGCCAGTGCGAGTGAAGATCACTTCATTATCGCCGTTCTGTTTCGTGCTGCTGCTTGTGCCTAACCAAGTGTAGTAGGTGTTGTTTTGTAGCCAGCTAACCAGCGCCGTATCTTGCACTTTGCCGCTCGCTACTTTCCAAAGGTGTTGGTAACCGAAGTCATCGCCAAGCGTGTTCAGTTCACCAAAGCTTTGGTAATCAAAGTTAGTACGTACGATTTGACCATCGTATTGATGAGAGTAGTCGTACTGATGTTCGTCTTCACCTTCGATGCGGTAAAGGTCTAGCAATAGCGGTGCTTCAAGCTCATCGAGGTTAAGCATGAACACACTGCGCTGCATGTCTGTGTTCGGGTAATGGTCGTTCGCAAACGCGCTCATACCGTTGATTTCAGTGCCTTCTACTTTGAAGAAGTGAGGCAAACCGTGCACTGAATCAGCGCGGTCTACATCGAAACCGTTCTGACATTGCTCATCAATCGTTACCGCGTTGTGCGCGATAGTTTGACGTGCGTACGATTTGTTTTCGTCTAGGTAACGACCGCCGAATTTAGGCTCAACGTTTACCCAGCGACAGAAGCCGTATTCACGCAGCACTTCTTGACCACGGTTGAAGAAGGTAATGCCAAGCGTATCAAAGTTACCATGTCCCATGCCGTGTTGACCGTAGTTCATCACAAGCTGTGACACATCACCGGTTTTATCCTGCATACGGATAAAGCCTTGTGCTCCGTTGTTACCAGTTGGACCTTCGTTGAGCTCCACACTTGGCCAGAAAGGCATGCCGATTTCACGGTCTGCGATAGCTTTATCGTAAGCTTGAGAAAGCTCAAGACCACATGGGTGCATCCAAACGGCGTTTTGAATCTTCGCCATGCCTAGGATGTTGTCATCCATACCGTAGTGTTTGCTGTAAACGCTCACTGCAACTTGAACACCCATGTCGGTAATGCTCATGGTACGAGATGCATCGTTTAGGGCAGGGAACTCACCATTCGGGTAAGCCGTTGCCAGCATCGCTTGTACTGTGTTGCCAATCACTTTGTCTTTGTAGTTGTAGATGTCTACTTCAGGCATGTGACGGTGTACTACTTCTGCAAATACACAAGTTGGACGAATCGCATAACGATGGTAGTACGGACCTTCCATGTAGTAACCAGAAGGGGCGAACAGCTGTGAGATTTGCGCTAGGAAGCCGCCAGTATCATCACGGTCTTGACCGTATACCGACATCTCTAGGTATTCAGGTTTACCAATAGCTAGGCCACAAATACCAACAGCTGCAACTGCCCAGATGCCGTGGTTGTGAATACGGTCGAAGTCGTGCGCGTATTTCACTGTGAACATGTCTAGCATTGGTTCGAAAATTCGCTCAACAACGGCTGTGCGCTCTTCTTCTGTCATCACTGATGCCACGCAAGAGTAAGCAAGGCTAGTAAACATTAACCAACAGTGTTCATTAAGGATCTGGTGGAAAAGACGACCTGTTGGGTTAGTGTTTTTCTGTACGTGGAAATCAAAGGTGAGGTACTTCTCTGCGTAAATAGCGAGAAGCTCTTTAACGAACTGCGCGTACTTTTCTTCTTGAGTGATCAAGAACAAACGACCCGCTAAGTTCATGTAGGTATAGTTTTGTTTGTGGCGGTTGTGCTCGTAGCCACCCGCTTCGCCGTGACCTGGCACGTCTAGAGGCAGACGCATGAAGGCTTCAAGTTCCTTGCGATTCGCTTCAATGGATTTGCCCATTAAGCTCGGCTTTCCGACTTCCTTTCTTAGTAGTTCGACTTCTGCTTCAGTCAACAAAATCGGTTGTGTAGTCATTTCTTTACCACCCTCAGATGAAGTGTGTTGTTTTCTTAAACTTTCTATAAAGTAATACAATATTAGATTTGGGTGTAGTTTTTGTGGCAAAAAGGGAGAGTGAAATCACGCGAATTTAGCTAACCTATTGATTTATATTGTTGTGGCAATCCTTGTTGTGACTGATGTTTCGGCGTTATCAATCGTTAAGTGGAATGCTTTAACGAGCACCGTTTGATGAATATCACATATTTTTAGATATATTGTATTACAATTAAAACAGATCGGATATGCTCGTTACCAATTCGACAGCAGACCCTTTCGCTTTGCGTTTCACTTTTATCAATACGACGCTTTTTTAAGAGAATCTTTTAATAAAAGCATGGTTAAGAATGAAGTGCCGTAGGGTTCGCTTTAATAGAGACTTTTTAGGAGTATGACGATGAATTCTTTCTTTGTATTAGATGAGAACCCGTGGGAAGAGCTAGGCGGCGGTATCAAGCGTAAAATTGTTGCTTACACAGATGACCTAATGGCGGTTCACCTATGTTTTGATAAAGGTGCGATTGGCGCTCCACATACTCACGAGATTCACGATCAAATCGGTTACGTAGTACGTGGCAGCTTTGAAGCAGAAATCGAAGGCGAGAAGAAAGTACTGAAAGAAGGCGATGCATACTTTGCTCGTAAGCACATGATGCACGGTGCGGTTGCACTAGAGCAAGACAGCATTCTTCTAGACATCTTCAACCCAGCTCGTGAAGACTTCTTAAAATAATCTATAGCGCAACCTCAGTTGCTAAGGTGACAACATGAAATCATTAAACATCGCGGTCATTGGCGAATGTATGGTTGAGCTACAGAAAAAGGAAGGTCAGCTAAAGCAGTCATTCGGTGGTGATACGTTGAATACCGCACTGTATTTATCTCGTTTGACCAAAGCTCACGATATTAAAACCAGCTATGTAACGGCTCTGGGTAACGATCCTTTTAGCCAAGAAATGCTATCAGCATGGCAAGAAGAGGGCATCGATACTAGTCTGGTTCTTTCCGTTAAAGAAAAGCAACCAGGTATCTACTACATCGAAACCGATGAAACTGGCGAACGTTACTTCCACTACTGGCGTAACGAAGCGGCCGCTAAGTTCCTATTCGAGCAAAACGAGTCTCCGCTATTAGTCGACAAACTTTACTCGTACGATGCGGTTTACTTGAGCGGTATTACATTAGCGATCCTTACTGAAGAAGGTAAGACGCAACTGTTTGGCTTCCTTGAGCGCTTCAAGGCACAAGGTGGTAAGGTTATTTTCGATAACAACTACCGTCCTAAATTGTGGGAAAGCCGCGAGAATGCCATGTCTTGGTACCTTAAGATCCTTAAGCACACAGATATCGCACTGCTCACATTTGAAGATGAGCAAATGCTTTACGGTGACGAGCATCTAGAACAGTGCATCGAGAGAACCTCTGCACTGGGCGTGGATGAAATCATCATCAAACGTGGTAGCAAAGATTGCTTGGTTGTGGCGAATGGCGAAGCGCAATACGTGGCGCCAAACAAAGTCGACAACGTGATTGATACAACAGCGGCTGGTGATTCTTTCAGTGCGGGCTTCTTGGCGAAGCGTTTGACTGGCGGCAATGCTGCGGAATCGGCTTACTCTGGTCACTGTATGGCTGGTGCGGTAATTCAACATAAAGGTGCCATCATTCCACGTGAAGTGATGCCAGATCTTCCTTTGTAATTCTTTTGCGGAGCGTTGATTAATCGGCGCTCCGCAGTGATTTATTGAACTCAAGTTAACGACGACGAGTACACTCTTATGACGACATTAAACGAACAACTAGCAAACCTAAAAGTAATTCCTGTTATTGCCATCAACAAAGCAGAAGATGCGATTCCTCTAGTTCGCACTTTGGTTGAAAACGGTATGCCTTGCGCTGAAATCACGTTCCGCACAGAGTGTGCTGCAGAAGCGATTCGTGCTATGCGCGCTGAGTTCCCAGAAATGCTGATCGGTGCAGGTACTATCCTAACTAACGAGCAAGTTGACCAAGCAATCGAAGCTGGTGTGGACTTTATCGTAAGCCCTGGCTTTAACCCTCGCACGGTTCAATACTGCCTAGACAAAGGCGTGGCTATCGTACCTGGCGTAAACAACCCAAGCCTAGTTGAGCAAGCGATGGAAATGGGTCTGCGTACACTTAAGTTCTTCCCTGCTGAGCCATCTGGCGGCGTTGGTATGCTTAAAGCATTAACGGCGGTTTACCCAGTGAAATTCATGCCAACAGGTGGCGTGAGCCTAGGTAACGTAGACGAATACTTGTCTATCCCTTCAGTACTGGCATGTGGCGGTACTTGGATGGTGCCAACAAAACTTATCGATGAAGGTAAGTGGGATGAACTGGGTACACTGGTTCGCGACGCAGTAGCTCACGTAGCATAAGTGTCGTAACACCCCGATAAAACTAGCGAAAGAATGAAAAGCGAGCCTCAGGGTTCGCTTTTTTGTGTTTGAAAGTATGAAAGAGGCGAGATTGGAGAGTCGAGAAACGAGATTTTAGAGGTAGAAATAGAAAGCGTTGGATTTTCCTTGCGTCATCCTCGAGAGCGACGAAGGAGCGAGTCGGGGATCTTGCTTGTTACATTCATCTAAATCCCACTTTCTATCCAATTCCTTCGAAACATCTCATTACGTTTCCTTCAAAGAAATGCCGCGCATTTTTGATCTTCAGACAAAGCGCGAAGAAGAAAAATATTACATACTCTAATAAATTTCAATTAGATAATTTGTATTACAATATATTGAGGTATTCTGAGTGGCAATTATCTCCTAGAAAGCCATTGGTCTAAGAAATTAAGGGGTTTGACGTGTTTTTTTTCGTTGAATAACTTATGCTTTAGATCACAATTAAAGCTTATTGTAGTACAAATTGCGTTGTGAGGAGAGTAGTCTAGACGTTAGAAAATGATCAAACTTGAAAGGCTGAAAAAATGACTATTGATACTCTTGTTGTTCTTGCCTACTTCTTCTTCTTAGTTGCAATTGGTTGGATGTTCCGTAAGTTCACTACCTCGACCAGTGACTACTTCCGAGGGGGCGGTAAGATGTTATGGTGGATGGTAGGTGCTACCGCCTTCATGACGCAATTTTCAGCATGGACGTTTACAGGTGCCGCAGGACGCGCGTTCAACGACGGTTTCGTTGTTGTAATCCTATTCTTAGCCAACGCATTTGGCTACTTTATGAACTACCTCTATTTTGCTCCAAAGTTCCGCCAACTACGTGTAGTGACGGCGATTGAAGCAATTCGTCAACGTTTTGGTAAGACTTCAGAGCAGTTCTTCACTTGGGCTGGTATGCCAGACAGCTTGATCTCAGCCGGTATTTGGTTGAATGGTCTTGCGATTTTCGTGGCAGCGGTCTTCAACATTCCTATGGAAGCGACCATCATCGTTACGGGTTTAGTGCTAATGCTAATGGCGGTAACGGGCGGCTCTTGGGCAGTTGTTGCATCTGACTTTATGCAGATGCTGGTTATCATGGCAGTGACGATCACTTGTGCGGTGGCGGCATACTTCCATGGTGGCGGTATTGGCAACATTGTGTCGAACTTCCACGGCGACTTCATGCTGGGTAACAACCTGACCTACTTCAGTATCTTTATTCTTTGGGTTGTGTTCATCTTTGTTAAACAGTTCGGTGTCATGAACAACAGCATCAACGCTTACCGCTACTTATGTGCAAAAGACAGTGAAAACGCACGTAAAGCTGCAGGTCTTGCATGTGTGCTGATGATTGTTGGTCCTATCATCTGGTTCCTACCACCTTGGTACGTTGCGGCATTTATGCCTGATTTCGCAGAGCAATACGGCTCAGTAGGTGGTGATGCAGCATACCTAGCATTCGTACAAAACGTAATGCCAGCAGGTATGGTGGGTCTTCTGATGTCAGCAATGTTTGCGGCGACCATGTCTTCAATGGACTCTGGTCTTAACCGTAACGCGGGCATCTTTGTGATGAACTTCTACAGCCCGATTGTGCGTCCACAAGCGTCGCAAAAAGAACTGGTTATCGTGAGTAAAGCAACGACTATCGTGATGGGCTTCATCATCATTGGTATCGGTCTATTCATTAACTCACTACGTCACTTGAGCCTGTTCGATATCGTACTGAACGTCGGTGCATTAATTGGCTTCCCAATGCTGATTCCTGTACTACTTGGTATGTGGATTCGTAAGACGCCGGATTGGGCTGGTTGGGCAACACTGGTTGTTGGTGGCTTTGTTTCTTACATCTTCGGTATCTCACTACAAGCAGAAGATGTAGAGCGCCTATTCGGTCTAGAGCAAGCGTTTACAGGACGTGAGTGGGCAGACCTAAAAGTTGGCTTGAGCTTAGCGGCACACGTTATCTTCACCGGTGGTTTCTTCTTGCTGACAACGCGCTTCTACAAAGGTCTATCACCTGAACGTGAGAAAGAAGTGGACCAATTGTTCGAGAACTGGAATACGCCACTTGTGGCTGACAGCGAAGAGCAGCAGAACCTAGATACAAAACAGCGCGGCATGCTTGGTAAGCTTATCAGCGTAGCGGGCTTCGGTATCCTAGCTATGGCTCTAATTCCAAATGAACCATCTGGTCGACTACTGTTTATCTTGTGTGGTGCGATTGTTCTCTCGGTGGGTGTTCTATTGGTGAACGCAGCCCGAGGGCCTAAAAGCCCAAAGTTAGCTAACGCGAAAAGCTAACCAAAGTTAAAGACTCTCAATGAAAAATCCCGCGGTGTTAAAGCCGTGGGATTTTTTGATCAAGCTGACTGAGAAAGCGTGGCGCATCGTTTGTTGTTAGTCGTTGTATTGGGGAACTCCCAATAAGTTGAGACTATATTCACATTAGAATCGTCAGCCTAAAGCGAAAAAGCAACCTAACTTTCTTTGCACGCCGTGTTTACACTTTACACCCCAAACCTGATGCTTTGTCTATTTAAATAAATATGTGTGCCTTCTTAGCAAAGAAAAAGCATTAAATCAGACGTAGCTTTAATGAGGCTCACGCCAGAAATAGGAGAGAGGTTTTGAAGTGTTAGTGGAAAATATATAAGAGAATTGGAAGAGGCTGCCCTGCAAAACTTTAAAGGAGTGGCTAGGGTATCAAGGAGTGATGAGCGTCAGGGGAAGAGGAAAAACAAAAAAAGCCCAGCTACATTAGTAGCTGGGCTTTTAGTCACAACTGAGTGTGACTAAGCTTCTAGCTCTGCAAAGTAGTCGAAGATGACTGGAACGTCATTTTGACCAAGGCCTTTATCAACTGCTGCTTGTAGACTCTTAGAAGTGCCCTCTGCAATCAGGGAAGTTGTACCAAGCTCTTCGCATAGAGCAAGGAAGTAACCGAGGTCTTTGTTTGCGTTTGCGACAGAGAAGCCTAGTTTTTCTTCGCCATCTACGGCGTAAAACTTACAGAATTGCATAAATGGTGAGTTTGATGGTCCTGCAGACATGATGTCGAATAATTGTTGACCATCAACACCAGCACGTTTAGCAACAGCAAATGCCTGAGACATGGTTGCTACGGTTGTCATACCCATAAAGTTATTCACAAGCTTAGTTACGTGACCAGAGCCTAGTGCGCCAAGGTGGAATACGTTTTCACCTTGATCGTCCAGCACTGGCTTAACCTTATTGAATGTTTCGACGTCGCCTGCGGCCATGATGTTCAGTAAACCATCTTTTGCGTGGGCAGGTGTACGACCTAGAGGCGCATCAATCATACCAGCCCCTTTCTTAGCAAGGTCAGCGCCAATCTTCTTCGTTGAAGCTGGAATAGATGTACCGAAGTCGATGAGTGTTTTACCTTCTGACATGCCAGCTAGAACACCAGTGTCTCCGTAAACAACTTTTTCGACAACTTCAGATGTTGTTAGGCACAGCATCACGATATCACTTTTCTCTGCTAGTTCTTTACCTGAAGAAGCTTCAGAAGCGTTTCCACGAGCTAGTACTGCGTCAACAGCATCTTTATTGAGGTCCATTACAGCAACTTCGTAACCACGTTTCTGTAGGTTTTCAACCATGTTTCCGCCCATCAAGCCTAGGCCGATGAAACCAATGATAGGTTTAGTCATTTTAACTCCAAAAATACTATTGTATGATTATATTGCTTGTTGATAATCATAATGACTATTGTGGCTTTTGCAATTGAAAATTATGAGCATAGCGGGCTTGGGATGGATTTTTTCTAAAAGTGAGATGTAAGTAAGGTTTGTGAGGGTTTTATTCATCAGAGTATATAAGAAAAGCGGATTCATCACGCTTCCATTTTTATCGTGAACAAAGCCTTTAGGAGGCTTAAATAACGTAAAAAATAAAATTTATTGTAATACAAGTGGTTTTGTTTCAGCTAGAGGAATACTGTCCATACCAAAAAATGGGTGAAACGTTACAAATGGGGTGAAAGGCGAGGTGGTATAAGGATAAGCCGCAGTACAAACATACTGCGGCCGTTATCAAATCAGTACTAAAGCGTACTTACTGATAGGTAAAAAGACTTATTGGTACTAAATGCCTAAAGCTTGACCACCACCAATTTGCAGTGTTTCTGCGGTAATGAATGATGCATCTTTACTTACCAGAAAAGAGATAGCAGAGGCGACTTCCTCTGGCTGGCCTAGGCGTCCAAGCATAATACTGTCTGCCCAAGAAGCAAATACTTCAGGCTTGGTTGCTTTGATTTGAGCATGGAATGGTGTATCGATAGTGCCAGGAGATACTGCATTGACTCGAATTCCAGCCGGAGCTAACTCTTTAGCTAAAGCGCGAGTTAATGTATGAACGGCGGCTTTTGATGTACCGTAAATACCTGCACCTGGACCACCTGCATTCCAAGCAGCGTTTGAAGTGAAGTTGATAATTGATGCGTTATCAGACTTTTTTAGAAATGGAATCGCTGCGCGTGATACGAAGAATGCACTATCGAGGTTTAAAGCCATGACTTTACGGAAAAAAGCAGTTTCCATACCTTCAATAGGACTACGACCACCAAGACCACCTGCGTTATTAACGACAACATCGATTTTGCCGTATTTTTCACCAATAGCATTGATGTTTTCATCGACGGCATGTTCATCTGTAACGTCAAAACCGTAGTATTCAGCCTCAATTCCTGCGTTATGTAGTTTGGAGACACACTCCGAACCTTTTTCATCTTCAATGCCGTTTAGAATGACCGTGTATCCATCCTGACCAAGACGCTTTGCTACTTGGAAGCCGATACCGCCAGTAGCACCAGAAATAAATGCAATTTTAGTAGACATAATGGTGTTCTCTCATGTTTGTAGAGTTGGAAAGGATTTTTTATTTAACATAGAGTATTATTGTAATACAAATGGTTTTAATAAACAGAGAAACACCAACAATGAGAAGTCGATCACGTACTTTTTTGAGATGCTGACTCATCCAGTGGCATATATCGACTTTTACGGTCGTGCATGATTTGTATCTAGTCAGGAGAATCGGGATATATAAACAATTGAGCATATAGCTGCCGGCTTAGCTCGTTGGGCTGAGGTTTGTTTCAAGTAGAAAGAAAGCTGATTAACCGTGGGTCTTTGTTGCCAAACTTATGATTTCATTCAGGCTTGCCAAGTGATGGTTGGAGAACTTTGTCGAGAGGTTGAGTTTTAAGCGGGTAGGGAACCTTTTTAGGATCTTAAGTCTTTCAAGGTCATTCTGAATAGCGAGGGACGAGCGTGATTTAGAATCTCTTGCCCGAGCACGCTGTTATGATATGTGACCCCGTTTCGCCGAGCGTTATTCATCACCATTATTCTGAAGAGTCGAGTTAGGATCTACCGGAATAATGATTTTGACTAAGCTGAGATAAAAATGCCCGCTAAATCAGCGGGCACTTTTGTTTACGTCATTAATGGTGCATGTGTTTTTCCATGTGACCTTGTTTTTCAACCGCCATTTCTACTTCCACTTTACCCGCGTTTTTGAATGTTAACGTCATAGGGAAGCGGTCGCCTTCTTTAAGAGTTTGTGTTGGGTTAAAAATCATTAAATGGAAGCTGCCTGGCTTAAACAACACTGAGTCATTGGCTGGAACGCGCACTTCGTCAATCTTAATCATTTTCATCACACCATCTTCTTTCTTATGCGTGTGAATTTCGACATGCCCTGCGATTGGGCTTTCTGCTGCGATCAATGCATCTTCACTGTCACCGTGGTTGGTTAATTGAAAAAAACCACCGATAACAGGTGCGTTTGGTGGCGCTTCGCGGCTCCATGGATGGTCGATATGAATTTTTCCTGCTTCATAATCGTGCGCTAAACTCAGTGGGCTAGCGATGACAGCAATAAGCGCGATAGCGGCGGTTTTAAATGATTTAAGCATGTGCTTTTCCTTTTGAATGAATAGCTTCTCTGAATGGACAACAAACAGAGTCATCGTTATTTTTGAATAAAGTTGTCAATGATTAGATGCCTGTTAGGCAGGAAAAACACTCGGCGGAGAGTGCTTAGGCGCGATGTGTTTGTAAACGAGCTTATCGCATTTTGAAAAATGATAAGTCTTCAGTGCATACTTTACTCGGCGCAGCCAATGGATGGTTGTCAGGTAAAGCCCAATCGCAACCAGAAGAAAGAATTGAACAGCTTGAAGAAGCGGACATTCAAACTGAAAGCCGTCGTGTAAGTTAAGATCTTGGATGAGCTTAGAAGAAGATTGAGCGTTAGCCTCAATCAACGTATTGATATCCACCCATTTGAAACCATCTGCGGTACACAGTAAAACCTTTTCACTTTGGACTTTGTTGAGCCAAGTTGTGCTGTGAACTTGTGTAGGGTTAAGAGCGGCTGTGGACGCTAAATACAACTGAAACAACACCGCGATAATAACCGCAATAGCGTGCAAGCGATGGTGTTTGTGCTGTATTAGAGTGTTTTCCATACAATTGAGTGCTTATCTTCTTCGGCGCGGGATACTAACAAATTAACCAAACAATGTAATTATCAGTTTACTAAAAGGTGATGCAAGTGTGCATTATTTGTTTTATTGCCTATTTTTAACGCTTTAATGTCTTGATTAGGCTGACATTCACAACCTCCAATTCAACTTGTCAGTCTTGCCTAGTCGCTTTTGAAGATACCGAATTAATCTCTCTTATATGCCACTGAAGCTTCGGTTAGTGGGTTTCGTGGTGGTGTTTTTACGTGCTAGATTTGGCTGATATCGATTCAAAATGCACACCGAATCTTCACTTGTTTTCCATTAACGGAATTATGACAGTAATTTAATAAAGGATACGGTATTCTGCGCTCCTTTGTACATGCCAGAAACGTCCGTCCTACTTAGTCGGAGGGGCGATTAATCTTAAGAAATTTCTCAAATGAAATACGAACAACAGATTGGATATCGATACCCTAAAGGTCGATTTGCCATGGTGAGTGTATATGCATTCACCGGTGCTGCGATTTTAGCATCGACTATTTTTTCTCTATTGCTGTTTTTGTCGATCGACGAAAACCCGATGATGCAAACCTTATTTGGTGGTTTAGCGATCATTTTTGAAGCGGGTAAATTTTACGCTTGGTATGAATACGGTGAGCGCCGAGCCCATCGCAACTACACAGGAGCAGCAACCGCTCTCGTGTTTTATTTAGTCTTAGCTGCGATTTCCATTGGCGGTAGTATTGGTGGGATTAATAGTGCAACCAATGGTGCACAAAGTCATATTTCGGTAGAGCAGGCGAAAGTGGAAGCGTTTAATCGTCAGATTGCGGCAATCGATAAGCAGATTGATCTCAACAATATGGCAGCGCAGAAATACATCGAGATGGAGCGTATCGCGACTGGTCTAACTCGCATTCAGGATCAAAACAAAGCCTTACGTGAAGAGCAGCAACGCTTGGCTATGGAGCGTGATAGTTTACCGCCGGTCACGCAAGGCTCAGTGATTGGTTTGATTGATAGCCTAGCCAACGCATTTGGTACCACCTCTCAACAAGCTCAGCTTGGCTTGGTTGTATTTCTTTCGATTCTTTTGGACTTCTTTGCTGCATTTTTTGTTGGCTTGATTGGTGAAGAGCAACGGTTCCGATATTTCTATCGCAGAAATGAGGGCATGATATTGAAAACAGTTCGCGATATAGACCCAGCGCCTGCGGGTTATCTTCCTCATATAAAAGAGGAAGAAGAGCAAGAAATACCAGCTGCGCCGGAGCCAGAAGAACCAAAGGAACCGAAAACCTTGTTAGAGCAAGTTAGCGATGCACTTAAAACGCATCAAATTACGTGCACCAAAAAAGCCGTTGCTAAACAGTTTAGGCTGTCTGCGGAAGAGGTAGACAAGGTATTTGAAGAATTGGCAGAGCTCGGTTTAGTGGGGAAAAAAGCCAACCACCATTATCATTGGATAGGTGAAGCAGAAACCGCATAATTGGTTATCTATTAGAGTTCGGAAAGAGCGTCAATCGGCGCTCTTTTTTTTGGGGAGGGGGGAGTTTCGCTATTAAAGTTAACTACAAGAAAGCGTATCAATCTTTATTGAGCTTTTTGGTTACGTCTTTCACCGTTTTCTTCTCTTTTTCCGGTGTCATTGCATCAACAGCTTTACCCGCCATCCCTTCATCTGGCAATTTGTCTTTTCCTGCATCAACTGCGGTATCTTTCAGTGCCTCTTTAGGCGTACAGCGACCCCCAACACCAACCACGGCTTTTGTCGCAGCGGCTTTAGCTGCCTTTTCTGCATCGCAGTCAGGATCCATAACGCTAGCTAAGCTCGTGGCTGAACCAAAAAACAAGATTAACAAAATGAGGTTGCGTTTTTTCATATTCGTCACCAATGTTGTGAAACATAGGTAAAGTGTAACGGAGAGAAAAGGCTTTGGCTGAGAATTTGTTGGTTTGAGCTTGGGAAGCAAAGTAAGGTGAAAAGAAAAAGTGCCACCGAAGTGACACTTTTTCTTAAGCGTAGAAGGGATTAGTAGTCGTAAACGTCTAACTCCACTTCACGGGCAATATTTTGCTCGTTAATGATCACACCTTCGACTTCGACACGAGCACCATTTAGGTTAAGTTCTTCAATGCCTTGGAAGCGTGTTTGTGCATCAATCACAACGGTGGTGTTACTTAGTACTTGATCAGCATCATTCTCACAATGCTCAATTTCAAACACTCTTGAATCAGCATCGTAGTTTGATACATAGCCTTCACATTCAAATTCTTTACCTTGCCATTGGTTGTTATCGTCAAAGTCTGGTTGCTCAAACTCAATAACGGTAGCGATGCGTTTGCCATTTTTCATGACAGACGTTACTTCCACTTCTTGGCCTTGTTTTAGGTTCGCTTTGCTGCCGTCTTCAAATCGTGTTGCGTTATCGATGAAGAATGCACCTCGGTAGTTTAGTGAGAACTCACTGTAGTCATTTGCAACCCAAGTGACGATGCCTTCCACATCGCTGTCATTGCTTATGACGTCGTAGCCTTCAACTTCTACCTCATGTGCCATGAAGATACCGTTTTGCATTTCACCTTCTACTTCCACCCATTGGCCGATGCTAAGTTGGCTAATGTTGTTATATGCCACCGTTACCTTTTCACCCAACTTAAATGTTCCAGCATTTTCATCGATACTGGTAATACGGCCTTCCAGTTCGTAGTCGTTATCAAGTGCTGGGTAATCGTTATCTACGTCGATTTCGACCACAGACAACACTCGATAACCCGCATCCGCAGTCGGCAAGGATGACACCATCACCCAGTCGTTGACCTCTATATCATCACTTAAACCGTCAAACTGCAGATCTACGCCGTTTACCGTAAATGTTTTCTTCACATGATCAATCGCTGTGACACGTCCTGTAATGGTTGGTTCAAGTGTGACTCGGACGCCATTATTCGAAGCTTGCCGAATATCTGACCCCACGCGAACCACCATTTTTGGTTTTACATCGGCCAGTTGCACTTGTGTTTCGTCATAAACCACCTCAGACACACGATACGTATGTCCATTGACGGTTAACGTGCTTTCTTCAGCGTTGACCGCTTCAACAGAGCCAATCGCTACACTTGGTTTCACTGCTGGTTGAGTTGATGTGCTATCGCTATTGCTGCCACCACCTGAACCACCACAACCAGACAATGCCAAACCTACTACAGAAATAAGAGCGAGTTTTTTCATTGTATTAACCTCAATTTACGAGCGAGTTTAGGAAATTGCCTGTATCTTATTGGGCATATCGTGAAGAGATCGTGAAGAAATGTGATTTTATGAAAATTTTAATTGTAGATGACAACCATAACGTCTCGGAGACGATTGCAGACTATCTTGAGCTCGAAGGCATGATTATCGATTGTGCGTTTCATGGAGAGGCTGCGATTAAGTTAATCGAGGAAAATCATTACGATGTAATTATCATGGATATCATGATGCCGAAGCTCGATGGCATCAGTACGGTACAGAAGCTTCGACAAGATAAGTTATGTGGAACGCCAATTCTCTTCCTAACGGCAAAAGATACGCTAGAGGACAAAATCGCGGCTTTTAAAGCGGGGGGAGATGACTATTTAATGAAGCCATTTGCGATGGAAGAGCTCAGTTTGCGTGTTCATGCTTTGGCTAATCGTGGTCCAAGACAAGATATCGGAACGCTCAAATTTGCAGATATTTGTTTAGATGCGCGTACAGGAAAAGTAACGAGAAAAGACAAAGAAATTAAGCTGAGTCGAATTCAAACTAAAATTTTAAAATTGCTCCTCCAACGTGCTCCAGCTGCGGTCTCGCGCACAGAAGTGATCGATAGTGTGTGGGGAGACGAACCACCTGGAAGTGATGCACTTCGTAGCCATATTTATGGTTTAAGAACCGCACTAGACAAAGGTTTTGAAGAATCACGATTAGAGACTATTCATGGACAAGGTTACCGACTTAAAGCATAACGAATATCCAAGCATTTATCGCAAGATCCGTTGGGGTTTTGGGGTCATGACGTTTGTGATGTTTACTCTTTTTTGGTCGCTGATTTATGTGGCAGAAAACAAACTGGAAGTGCTGAGTTTACATCACTGGCTCGATACTGAAGCTGCGCTTTATAGTGAGAATTTCGAGAAACAGGGCTGGGATGCGCCATTGCCAAACGTATTGGAGTTCAACTCATATTGGAGTGAAGCTCCGACACCGGATTGGTTGCTCTCTTTTACTTCACCTGGTTTTTACGAATACCTGCTTGGTGAAGAAGACAAACACTTTGTTGTATTGAACCATCCCTCAGGGAAGGGGCTTATGTACATTGTATTTCAAGATGACTCCGATGATTACCTCGACGAATACGAAAGCTCGCTGCATCAGTTTACGCTACTGCTCGGTGGCTTATTTTCATTTGTTATGGTCGGGTATGGCATTTATATGGTGCGAATATTGTCTCGACCACTAGCGCAAATCGAAGACAAAATTAGCCAAATGTCACCGGATCAACCCGCTTTCCAAGTTGAAACTAAGTTCAGCGAAACACGCCAGATAGAGCAAACTTTGCTGGATAATAAAAACGATATCGCGGGCTATTTCAAACGAGAGCAAGAATTTAGCCGTTTTGCATCGCATGAGTTGAGAACGCCAATCATGGTGATTAAAGGCTCAACAGACATTCTGACGCGTATTCCTGATCAACCTCGAGTTGCGCAAAAAGCCATCACGAGGATGCAGTCAGCTTGTGACGAAATGCGTGTACTGACAGAAGCGTTTCTCTTACTTGGTAAAGAGAAAATAGAGCCTCAGCATTATGGAGAGCATCAGCTTCTCACTTGTTTACAAAAACAGTTGGAAGAGCTAGCGCCTTTATTTGCCAAGCAAGATTCGAATTACGCTTTGCACGAACAACATAGTGGTGTAGTGAAGGCCCCAGAGAGTTTTGTGACCATTGTTATCAACAATCTGATTAAAAACGCCTTTAGCTATAGTGTGGGAGATATTGAAATTGAGTTGAAAGGTCATGCGCTTAAGATCCTAAACCGTCACGATGGCAACGAGACGTACAACGCTGGTTATGGTTGTGGGCTTGTTATCGTACAACGAATATGTGAACGGATGGGGTGGGCGTTAGTACTGGACGATGATGGTGTTCGATTTAGTGCAAAAGTGGAGTTCTGCTCTTAGCTTTGCGCGTATTGATTCAAGTGAGAATTAACGCTCTGGATTTTTCTTGTCGTACGCATCTAACCCGTAGTCAAACAAGAAAAAACTGGAATTTGAATTAGACTGAAGTTAGTGAAGCGGAAACTCGAGGAACCGTTATGCTCTCTTATCAGGTCAGCCGAAGTATTGAAATTAATAAGAATCAAAGTGAAATTATTGGCTATCTCAAGAACTTCAACAACTGGCCCAGCTGGTCACCATGGATCATTCTTGAACCAAGCTGCGAGCTGACATTCAGTGATAATCAGGGCCACGTTGGAGCTGGTTATCAATGGAATGGTCAGCGTATTGGGACTGGCGCGATTGTACTGGAAAGTACTCAAGAGCATCGATTAGATATGGAGCTACATTTCTTTCGCCCAATCAAGAGCCATGGAAAGGTGACTCTAATCGTGACGCCGTCACAAAATGGCTGTTTAGTCGAATGGCAAATGCAATCTCGCGTCCCTTGGTATCTGTTCTTTCTGAAAAGTATGTTTAAGTCGATGATAGAGATGGATTATCAACGTGGGTTACGCATGCTCAAAAGTAAGCTTGAAACCGGAAGAGTGCATTCAGACTTAGTCGAAATAGGTAACCGAACGTTGCCTCAAATTCATTACATTGGGATCAAGGGTGTGGCTAGCTTGCAGGAATTAGGTTCGGTAATTGAGAAGCATGTTCAGCAACTAGAACAGTTAATTAGTGACGAAACCCTATCCGTGAATGGTGAATTGTTTTGTTATTACCAGTCGATGGATATGCAGAAAGGTACATTCGAGTTTATCACTTGCTTTCCTCTTCATAACTCAGTACCAGCGCCTCAAGGGGCGGTTACTGGTACCATTCCTGAGAGTGAAACATTTGTCGTTGAACACCGAGGTGAATATCAGTTTTTGGGAAATGCATGGGCTTTAGCGATGAACTTGGTCCGTCAGAGTGGCATGAAAGTCAAAACCAGTCCTTTAGGAATCGAACGCTACCTGAATAGTCCGAAGGAAACCACGGAAGAAGAGCTAAGAACGGAAATTATTTTGTTTAAGAAATGACAGGCGCAGGCGAGTAGGGTGTTTAGGTATCATACTAGTTATGCGAAATGTTACTAAAGAATAATAGCGTATCTGTTCCTACCCATAAAAATGCCTCAGCAATCGCTGAGGCATGGTTTTACAGGCCAACTTCTCTTGTTAGAGAATTATTGTGCACGGTATTTACCGCTGTTTAGTTCAATTTTAGACGCTTTTACCCGGCTGTCTGCATTTAGGTAGTCGCTAATACTTAGCAGATCTTGATCTTGAGATGCTTTTAACACCGCTGATTCCCCCTCTGCGAAGATAACTTCTAATTTTAACTCTTTGGCGACTGCTTTCGCTTCGTTAGGATTGTTTACGGTGACGTAAACCAGTCCAGTGGCTTTGGATACGTTACTAAACGCATTCTTAAACACCTCATCACCCGCTTGAAGTTTTACGTCTTCAGATAGGGTTCTAACAGTGCCAGTTTGCACTTTTCGATAGTCTTGGCCATTAATCTCAACCGCTTCTGATGGCACAAACAGTTCTGGTGCAGGTTGTTGAGAGAGCTGTTGCTCTGCGTATACACTCGACGTCATGATAACGAGAGCCAGCATAGAAAATGATTTGTATTTCATGTTATTGACTCCTTAGTGTCCAAATATGCGCATCGACCAGTTCTTAATAACACCGGGTTGAGCGTTGTTTGCCATCGGAACGTCATAGGTGGTGGAAGAGTTGAAATATGCAATGTAAGAATAGACTTCATCGCCGTTCGTATCTATTGCTCGCAACGTCCATTCGCCTTTTGCATCTTCGCCGTAAAATTGGTTAGACAACATTAATTGATCTTTGTAGCCTGTAATCGTTGGATCAAGAGATTGACCAACAAGACCATTGCGCGGTGTTTGCAAAACGGAACGAGTCCCTGATGGCGAAATGAGCTCAATAGCTAAGTCGGGCAGACGAGCGTGGTCCAATGTCAATGTCACTTGAACGGATTCTACTGTCAGCTCATCGGCAATGGCGATACTTGAAGAACCACCAACTAGACTTGCATCGGGTACACTTACTTCTGTAGCGTTATTAACCCATGGCGTAATGACTTGAGCTGGTAAAACACGATTCGTCATGCGAGCACGTTGCATCGCTTCATCTAAATCTACAGCGCCGAAGCCATAAAAAGTATGGAAATCTACGCCTGCTGCGTTTTTCTGCCAAGGGGCAATTGCCTCGTAGCTAACCTGTTCACCTTTATGGTTAGTAAATTCAAGCTGTACGCCTGGATGCGCTTTATCCGTTACTTTTGCTGTCTCCGCTAGTAAAGCACGTACATCACGAGCAGAAAGTGCGTGGTTGGTTGACATGATTGCCGCGATGGCACCCGATGTGTTTGGCGCAGCCGATGAGGTTCCGTTCATCGTACTGGTATAGTTACAGTTCGGATCGAGCTCCGTTCCGCCGTGTAACCCATTAATGCCAAGGCCTTCACTGGTATTTTGCCCTTCTTCACAACCCATTAAATCAGTGGTGACCATAGCAGGGAAATCTTGCCCATATTCACCTGCTGGTGCTGCAACCCACACGTTCGAACCCACCGATGAGTAACTCGCTCGCGTACCATCCGCTCGTAGTGCACTAGTGACTAAATTGAAGTAATTGGCGTTATCATAAGACTGAGCAGAGTTGTGCATCGGTAAGCCTTGATTGTCTCCACCAGCAAAGAAGTTACTTGGCAATACGAAGAATCGCCCTGCATTGAAATAGCGGTAACCATTACCTGCTGACTTTACAAATACAGCACCTCGACCCCAGGCGTTACTCTCGCTGACGTTTTTCATCACGTCCATTTCAAGTTTTAGTTGAGGGTCGCTTTCATCAAAAGTAATCGGGTTTATAGGGCTGAAACCGTAACTTTGGTTAAATACGCGAACATCACGTGTTGCTGGGTCCATGCCATGGGAGATTAACCAACCTTCTAATGTCTGGTTGGCTAACCAGTTAAAACCAATGAGGGAAGAGTGAGAAGCGACACCGCGTCCGCCTTCACCGTTGTTGCCGACGGCGCTAATCAAACCGGCTACAGCAGTGCCATGACCATTAGTATCAACCGGATAACTTAGTGGGAATGAAGAGTCTTCGACGAAGTTTCTGCTACCTATAACTATATTACCTGCAAGGTCGGGGTGATCGATCTGCACTCCAGAATCAATGACGGCAACTTTCACACCAACACCTGCAATCCCCATTGCCTGAGTGAGCTTAGTGTTTAAGTCGTTCCCAGCAACAGCAGGATTAGCCGCAAACGCAGTTTGCCCCGTGTTGTCTAAGTGCCATTGTTCAGAATAGAGTGGATCAAACGCCGAGACGGCAGGTGCAATGCCTACTGCCAACATAGCGGCAAATAGGCGATTAATGCGTATTTCCATTTTTGACCTCATGTCTTTGTTTGGAATTTTTTAGTTCCTGTTTCATATTCCGCTAACAGGAACAAACAAAGCTAACGACAAAGAATAAGGACGAAAACCATTTACAACTTGTTTACATTAAAAGTTCGATGGACAACATAAGTCTTTGTTAATTTACTGAAACCATGAGGTTTTTATATGTCGTATCGAACATGCATGAAAAGTGAAAAGCAGAAAATACTAGTGTACCGTCTGCTTCAAGAGGGGGTTATTTAGTTGAAGCGGGTTGAATAGTTGCCATTGGTTTCTTAGGTTCGGCTTTTTCCTTAGGCAGCACATTATCAATCCACTTTTTAATGTACAACTTATCGAATTCTTTATCACACCACTTTTTGTTTAATCCACGTCGATTGAACTCAGCACCAATCGCCACTTTGGTTTGGTTGGTTGCACGGTTGTAGTAGAGAGTTTCACATAGTTGAGTGTTACTCATTTGCTGGGCATATACGTTGACACTGCTGCTGCGCATTCCCAGTTGAGATGCTTGCTGATTACTGCACGCCATAAGAAATAGAGGCGCAAAAGTAATAATGATTAGATTTTTTTTCATGTGTGCTTTTTTATGATGTAGGGTGAATGATGAACTGGTTTCTGCCAGCTTGCTTCGCATCATACAAAGCTTGGTCTGCCAAGAAAAACCACTGATCCCATTCTTGTTTAATTGTTTGTGCCGACAGTTTGTCCACTGCTCCAAGGGAAATTGTCGCGCTTAATGGTTTAGAGTCAACCACCAATGGTGTGTTTTCAACAGTATATCTCAATCGCTCCAAAAACTTAGCGCAATCTTCAACTCGCTGTACTTCGAATAATAGGACAAACTCTTCTCCACCCCAACGAATGAGTAGGTCACCAGAGCGGGTGGATTCATTAAATAGCGTGGCAATATGAGTCAGCATTTTATCGCCAATATCGTGTCCATATTGATCATTAAAGGTTTTAAAATGATCGACATCTAAAACGGCTAAGGCAAATGTTCTATCTGGGCTTCTACGAGCCATTTTGTCCAACCAAATGTGAAGATAGCGACGGTTATGCAGTTGAGTTAATGGATCGGTAGTATTTTCTTGAGTGAGTGCTTTATTAATACGTCTAACGCGCAGTACGTAACGAAAACCAACGACTCCAATTGCCGCAATAGCGATAAAGTAGAACATTTCTCGATAGCGCTGTGAACGCAGTTCAGAGGCTTGTAGCGCATTTTTTGTTTCTAGCAATTTGAGTTCTTTCTGGGCTAACTTAGCTTCGAGGTCAAACTTAATGTTAATCATCTCTTCACCATGAATATGATGAGAAAACTCAGCCTCTAGCTCTCTTAATTGGGTTAAATAATGAAAAGCCGCTTCATAGTCATTAAGAATTTGATGAGCGTTTACCAGTACCGAAAGCATATCAATACGCTGACGCAGCTCTAATTCACTGGTTGATTTGGTTTGTTCTAGAACGTTAAGCGCTGTTGTAATAGCTTTATCGTATTGTTTGTTTGCGAGGTAAGCCTCTGCAAATGCCTCGTAACAAGACGTTTTTAGCATTTCTAGATTTTTTGGAATGGGCAGGTCTACGCAACGTTGTGCGACCATTAATGCATCATCAATTTTTCCTACCGAGCTCAACATTTGTGAAAAGCTGGATAAAGAGTGGTGCTTGACTGTGTCCGACCCCGTTTGCATTGAAAGTCGAATGGCTTCATTGAAATAATATTCCGCTTTTTTGTTATCTCCGAGGCTCGAGTGAACGATGCTAAGGTTTGCGTAGATAACCCCCATAAAAAAGCTATTATCGTATTGATATTCGCTCTCTAGGTAAGTGTCGAGAGCTTGCGTTAGGTAACTGTTGGCCCGGGCCCAATCTGATGCGTCGATGTAGACCGTCCCAATGTTGTTCAGTGTCATCGCGACTTGTATTTCAAATACTGTTTTTTCTAATAACTCATAGGCATTGCGATAATATTTTAGGCCACTGCGTAGTTGATTTCGAGATACTTCTAGATTGCCTAACCAGCGGTAAGCACGGCCTTCTAATGCTAGATAACCAAGATCACGGGCTGTAGAAACAACGTCATGGAGTAACAATTCTGCGTTCCAGTTATCGTCTTGCTCAATCATTGTTACTGCCTTATTGAGCTGTGCTTCAGCGACGACCCATTCCAAATGGTGCTTTTTACCGAATTCGATTAAATCGGGCATATCTTTCGGTAATGGAACGCCTTCGTAACGCTTAAGGTACTTTCGTGCAAAGTAATACAGAGCAAGAGACTCCGCTGATGCATGCTGTGGCGTATTTAACTCATCTTTTTGAATTGATCGCGGCTTACCCATCGAGCGAAAGTAGAGTTTTAACATGGGCTTGCTTTCTGCTGAAATGTGTTCTTCCAGATAAGCTTGCTTTTCGGTACTCGCCAGCACGTTGGTCGGATGCAAGAAAAGTCCAAGTGCAGTACAAAGTGCGCAAGCCAGTTTTTTAATTGAGAAGTGCATGAGCGTATTAATAAAATGTGATCTCTTAACCGAATACCAGTTAAGTCTACCATTTCTTGTTGGTTAAGTGCGGATGGATTCCCAGTGGCAAAGTGCTTTGGGAGTGAGAGACGAGAAGGATCTCTATAATATTATGATTTATAAAAACAAAATCTATTGAAAACTTATGTAATGATTGGAAGATGGCATAGGTAGGGTAACGATGGAAGGTAAGTGAGCATATTCGGTGGACTCAATCTAATGATTTAAGCCGCGGATTCATCGCTCGAAATCAGAGTGAAGTGTAAAAAATTACGTTTCTGTCATAAATATTTAATGTTTGTATGGGTTGTTAAAAAACTGGATATTAGACATAGTGTTATTAAGCCAATAAAAAATGGCTTTTATAATAAATAGGAGATTAACTATGCATAATGAAATGATTCAACCTTCGCACTTCGGCATTATCGGCCGTACCTGCATCGCTTCAGTACTTATGATTGCGGGTGTTTTCGCTCTTATTTAAGAGTCAAGGGTAACGATGATTACCTTTTAAAGAGTAAGAAAATTCAGGGAATCACCTTAACCTTGTGTAAGGTATTCCCCTGAAAATCCAAGCTAGTCTTTAGTTATTAGCTGAAGAAGCTAAAAATCAATGCACTTACCGCCACAATGCCTGCTGCTAGAACAAAGTAAGTAGAGACATTTCCTCGATATTGTTTCATCGCCTCGATTTTATACACCGCTAACATTGGCATAATAAATAAGATCATTGCAATAACAGGCCCTGACAATGCTTCCATCATACCAAGAATACTTGGGTTCATGATCGCCGCCGCCCAGATTGAGAAGAACAGTGCTGCCACGCTGATACGATCAACACGCTTCTCAGATAGGTTAAAATGCTTGTTAATTAAACCATTTAAGCTTTCACGCGCACCTAAAAAATGCCCAAGGAAAGATGAAGTGATAGCAACAAACGCTACTAAAGGACCAAGTGTTGCAATAAATGGATTATCGGTTGCGTTCGCTAAGTAAGACAATACGGATACGTTTTGTTCTTTTGCTTGAGCCAATTGTTCAGGTGACAGTGTTAGCACACAGGAAAATACAAAAATAAGAACAAAGGCAATCAGCATGATGCTAGTGCGGCGAAGAATAACTTCGGATTTGGCATCTGCCTGCTTACCGTAATGGCGACGTTGTACATTTGCAAAGCTTGAAATTGCAGCTGCGTGACTAAACGAAAAAATCACTACAGGAACTGCTAACCACATAGTGCTAGCAAAAGCTGACGCTTCTGGCACATCCATGACAGGCATGGTCCAGTTCGGTATTAAGTAAAATGATAGAAAGGCAAGAATGGCAACAAGTGGGAACACCATAATGGCAAAGGCCCGTAGCATTACTTTTTCACCCGCCATCATAATAGCAATTAGTGCAAACACTAGTACGCCAGAAAGCAAAGGTCTAGGTAAAGAAGCCATATCAGCCTGATTTACCATGAAGCTATCTACTGTGTTTGTTATTCCAACCCCATATATCAACAGGATCGGGAAGATCGAAAGAAAATACAGCAGTGAAATAGAACGGCCTGCTTTTGCGCCGAAGTGCTCTTCCACTACATCAGTGAAGTCTGCGTTTTTGATCTTAGAAGATAGTACAAAACGAGCTAAGCCACGGTGCGCAAGATAGGTCATTGGAAAAGCAAGTACTGCCATCGCGACTAAAGGCCAAAAACCACCAATCCCAAGGTTAATTGGCAGAAACAGGATGCCTGCGCCAACGGCTGTTCCAAATAGGCTAAGAACCCAATGTGTATCATGTTTTGACCAAGCTGTGGTTGTGTTTATTTCACTAGGATTTAAGGCATTTCGAGATTCTTTCACTTTAAAACTCGCTTTTATAAAAATAATAATGCTGAAAATGGTAAAGGTTTTAGTGTTTATTATCACATACGAAGCTTGGTGAATAATGCTGTGGACTTGGGGTGGTTGTAAATTATCCAACTATGAATTTTTCAATAAGCCAGAATAAAGTTCCTAAATTTAATGCATTTAATGGTAGTATGTATTGAAATTTTCATCTTGTGTGGTTTTTGATTTTGCGGTTAAAACTTAATCACGGATGTATGTTCTAAGTGAGTTAGGCCTAATTTTCAGGAAGAATATTACATTTCTTAAGCACTTAATTGAGATGTGTGTGTCCCGTCATTTAGATGAGATTTAGGTATACTGCTGCCATTCATGTTAAAGAAGGAGTCATTGAATGGACATCTTGTCTGCGCAAAAAGAGGACTTATTTGCCATATATAAGCTCGAAAATACTTTATTTGGAGAACACGCCTATCCTCAATTTTTCTTTCGGCAAGCTTTTGATTGTTGGGGAGAGAGTTTACTGGTAGCAAAAGAGGGAGAGCAGGTCGCAGGGTATATATTGCTAACGACTAGCACAAATGCACATCAATATTGGATCATGTCATTGGCCGTGGATATTCAACATAGAGGTAAAGGTATTGCGCGTTCCCTCCTAGAAAACGTTATTGCGTCGTTGACGTTAGGCTCAAGCGTGAAATTGACTGTCGATCCTAAGAACCAACCTGCATTGTCTTTATACCTCTCCCTTGGCTTTAAAACGTTAGAAGAAGAAGCGCATTATTTTGGTGACGAAGAATCCAGGTTAGTCATGGAATTAGTAAAGTAATACTGCACGATAATGACCGAAATTTGCACACAATCAGTGCGTAGCATTACGTTGCTATAATTGGTTTTAAGCTAACCCTTTGTATGGTAAGGGTTTTTAATCTTGGCACCTCACTTGCTTTACTTAAACGTTCATCGATAACTCGATGCGCCGCTCTTAATAGCAGGCGAGAGCGGTATAGGGTATTACTTTTTGAAAATGTACTAACAGCGTTAAAGGCATTGCTGCCTCTCTCGATTCGGGAGAGGCTTTTTTTTGCTAGTAAGTTGGGCTGAATCGCACTGGAGGTGTTATGTCGCAAGGATGCAAAAAAACCACTTGTCCCTATTGTGGTGTTGGATGTGGTGTCGAGGTCAATGCGAAAGGAATCGTTGGGGATGCGTGTCATCCTGCAAATGCGGGATCACTGTGCGTAAAGGGCGTCGCGTTGGCAGAGAGCTTGAATATGCCTTCGCGCTTGCTGTATCCAAAGCTTGTCACCAAGCAGCGACCTCAAGGGCAAGAAGTACAATGGCAACAAGCCACAGATCTGATTGCAGAAAAGATTCATCAAGCGAAAGCGGAGTTTGGACCGGATTCCGTCGCGATGTACGTGTCAGGCCAGTTGTTGACGGAAGACTATTACGTCGCCAACAAACTCATGAAAGGCTATGTTGGCAGCGCAAACATCGATACAAACTCCCGTTTGTGTATGTCTTCGGCGGTTGCGGCTCATGTACGAGCATTTGGTGAAGATGTCGTTCCCGTCAATTACGACGACATTGATAATACCGAGCTATTGATAATTTGCGGTGCGAATACCGCTTGGACGCATCCTGTTTTATTCCGACGTATTCAACAAGCGAGAGAAAACAATCCTAACCTCAAGCTAGTGGTCATTGACCCGCGTAAAACGGTGACAGCACAGCAAGCGGATTTGCATCTACCGATTAAAAACGATGGTGATGTGTCACTCTTCAATGGGCTGCTCAAGTTTCTTATTGAACAACAATTGATTGATTCTGAATACATAAATTCTTATACCGACGGATTTAATGCACTTAGAGAAGAAGTTTCTGATTTGCGTTACGATGTCACTAATTTGACGTCTTCCATTGGCATTTCAGAAGAAAAACTCACGACATTCTTCCAATGGTTTGCGCAAAGCCCAACCGCAATCACGTTGTTTTGCCAAGGGGTTAACCAAGCCGAAAATGGTGTCGATAAAGGCAATGCCATTATTAATGCACACTTGGCGACAGGTAAAATTGCCAAGTCAGGTTGCGGGCCATTTTCTATTACAGGTCAACCGAATGCGATGGGTGGACGAGAAGTGGGTGGTTTGGCAAATCAATTAGCGGTTCATCGTGCTTTTGACGCAGAGTCTATCAAGCAAGTGCAGGCGTTCTGGGATTCACCAGAGATTGCCACTCAGCCCGGTTTAAAAGCCGTTGAACTGTTTGAGGCTGTAGAACGTGGTGAGATTAAAGTTCTGTGGATCATGGCAACCAATCCCGTTGTCTCTTTGCCAGATAACCAATTGGTAAAACGTGCACTAGAGATTTGTCCGTTTGTGATTGTTTCCGATATCACAGCGGATTCGGATGTAGCGCATTACGCAAACCTGTTGCTGCCCGCCGCTGGTTGGGGGGAGAAACAAGGTATGGTGACTAACTCTGAGCGTCGACTTTCTAGGCAGCGTCAGTTTCAAACGCCTCCGGGTGAAGCAAAATCGGATTGGTGGGCGATAAGCCAAGTTGGACAAGCTTTGTGTGCATTGGAAAAGACACAAAATGGCTTTGCGTTTACTTCTGAGCGGGCGGTATTCAGAGAATATGCCGCGATGACAGGCATGAATGCAGATTCGCCATTGAAGCTAGATCTTTCTCAATACGCAAACTTAACCGAGCAAGAATACGAAGAGTGGGTGCCAACACAATGGGGAGGAGAGCGTCCTTTTGCTGATGGAATCTATTCGCACCCAGATGGAAAAGCGCGCTTTGTCGTGACCAGTGAATCTCCAACGCGTTTAGAAAGAACAAAAGGCTGGTGGCTCAATACGGGCAGGCAACGAGACCAATGGCATACCATGACGCGCACAGGTCATATCGCACACCTTGCCGCCTCTGAGTTAGAGCCAACCGTGTACATGAACACACTCTCTGCTACTCAAAATCGCTTAAAAACAGGACAACTCACCAAGCTGTTCCAGCCTACTTCAAACACCAGTATTTATGCCAAAGTTGCCATTGATGAAGGTTTAGGTTTTCAAGAGCTATTTATGTCAATGCACTGGGCGGGTCGATATGGCGGTGAAAGTAGTGTTAACGCGATAGTAAACAGCGCAAAAGACCCTATTTCCGGGCAGCCTGCATTTAAGTCGTCTTATGTTGAAGTGCAAGAGGCGGCGGTAAAAACCTACGGTATGTTCATCGGTACACAGTTTGATTCTGGTAAATTTCTCTACAGCGCATTTCAATCAGAAAGCAACTTGGGCATCTGGCGCTTTGCACACGATAAGCGACCAAAGAAGCAGAGTTTTTGTCGAACGGAAAAGAGCCGCAGGATTACGATAGATATTGCCCAAGGTTGGCTAGCGGTGGATTACGACCTTGTTGGAGACGTTCGTATCATTCGCTCTGTTTTAGTGGTGTCTAGTGAACCGATTCAAACCGACTACACCAACTTTACCGGCTTGATTGGCAAACCGATGGCGCTATCGCAACTGCTTACCATCACTCAATCGCAAAGCAGCGCCAAACTGGTTTGTAGTTGTTTCCGTGTCACTGATAAACAAATACATGACGCGATGGAGAAACAAGACTGCACGTCACTGACTCAACTTCAAAACAAACTCAAATGCGGTACTAACTGTGGCTCGTGCGTCTCTCAAATCAAACAAATGATCGACAGCCATCAGCATCAAAAGGGCAAACAGCAAGCGAACCAGCAAAGTTTGGCTATTCAAATAAAGTAAGTCACAAAGAGGATAAGCACATGGAAGCGCCTTATCAAAAGTCTTGGTTTAAAAAAGGACAAGCGAGTCAGAAACAAGAACGCTCGTCTCGCTTTTCTAAGCATGACCAAGCAAGCAAACTGAACCAACTTTTAGAAGACCATTCAATAGACCTCGACGCGAACCACAAAGGTTTTGTCTCGATTGTCGGAGCAGGGCCGCACGCTCCTGACTTGTTAACCGTGAAGGCTGTGAAAGCGATTATGTCGGCAGAGATTCTGCTGTACGACCGTTTGGTTAACAAAGATATTTTGGAGTTGGCTCCGCCACAAGCCGATTGGATTTACGTGGGCAAACGATGCGGACAACCTAGTATTGGTCAGGAAGAAATTTGTGACTTGATGGTATCGCTCGCTCAACAAGGAAAGCGAGTTGTGCGCTTAAAAGGGGGAGATCCTTTCGTATTTGGCCGTGGAGGCGAAGAAGCATTAGCGCTCGTCAAACACTTAATCGCGTACGAAGTCATTCCCGGCATTACCGCTGCGATTGGATGTTCAGCAAACAGCTTGATTCCGCTGACTCATCGTGGCGTTGCTCGCAGCGTTACCTTTGTGACAGGGCAAGTGGTAACAGGCGCATTTGAAGCGTGGAGTCAACTGATGCAAAGCGGACAAACGTTAGTCTTCTATATGGGGTTAGAAAAGTCATCGCAAATACAAACGGGATTAATCAACTCCGGTTTGAGAGCAGATTTCCCAGTCGCGATCATCACTCATGGTTGCAGCCCTCAACAACAAGTGCACGTTACACAACTCAATCAGCTCAATGATTTATCGATTACACTTAAAGGCGTGAGCCCAGCATTGATTGTGATGGGAGAAGTTGTCAAACTGCGCGAACAACTAATAGAAACCGTACAGTCAGTGACGGAATACGAGGGAATATGAGCAGCATTTTGGAATGTATCAGAACAGTCGGTCGTGGCGAGCGTGGCAGAAAACCACTGAACTTTGACCAAGCGTTTCGAGTTATGGATGAATACCTAAACGGTGAGTGCGATGATGATCAGATGGCGATGTTATTGATGCTGATCCGCGTACAGAACGAGACTCAACAAGAAATCGCTGGTTTTGTGAAAGCATTCCAATCCCGCATGCCAGCTATTGGTGCAGACATTGATTGGCCATGTTATGCAGGCAAACGTGAAGCGGCAGGTCAACCTTGGCACCTGTTGGCAGCGAAGATCCTTGCCGATAATGGTCATAAAGTGTTAATGCATGGCTATCACGACCGTCAATCTGGTCGTTTACACGCCGAAGATTACCTCGACACTTTTGCTATTACGAAAGCGGAATCAGCAGAAGACGCAAAGCGTGTGTTAGAAACACAAAACATTGTGTATCTGCCGCTGAGTGCGTTTGCGGCTCAAGCAGAAACCATGATCGGTTGGAAGAATCGTTATGGGCTTAGAACGCCGATCAATACCGTGGTTCGTGCATTGAACCCGGGGCAAGCAACGATTGGTATTCGTGGTAGTTTCCATCCTGGATTCCAACAACTTCATGCTGAAGTCGAATACGAGATTGGTCAAACCGCTCATGCCGTTGTGTCATTCAAAGGACAATCAGGTGAGTCAGAATACAACCCAAAAGTAAGCCAAACAGTGTGGTTAAGCCAAACAAGCGGTGTGACATCGCATTACTGGACGGAGCAAATGCTATCTGAGGTGCCAATGCCTGCGAACTGCCCATTTGGGACGTCAGAAGATGACATGAACCAAATGGCAAATACGGTTCTTGCTACGATGACAGTGGTCTTGTTTGCACAAATGCACGACAGGGAAAAAGCATTCGAACGAGCTTTCTCTTACTGGCAAGCCTATTGCGGCCAACAATAACGCACTATTGTCAATTAATGTAAAACCAACGACGCAAAGTTGTTGAATCTGAATCCATTATCTATTGTTTGAAGAAGGTAAAAGATCCTAGCTCGCCAATGATGTGTTTCACCACCTTGCTCCGTATCAGAGTGGTGAAACCGCAGTTTTAGCCTCAATCGCGTTCGTTTTTAGCTTCGCGTTTGAGAATGAGAAAATCCCATATGGTAAGACACAGAGGACATGGATAATGGTTCTAAAGCATACCACTCCTAGTGAAAAGGCTTCTCATCCGATCCCGCAAGAAGCCTTCGATTGGTACGACGAATACGCCCACGGAAAAATCTCGCGCCGTGAGTTTCTAAATAGGCTGGGTGGCCTTGCGGTGCTTGGCTTTAGCATGACAGCACTGGTCGACGCGCTAACCCCGAATTACGCACTCGCAGAACAAGTTTCATTTAACGATCCTGACATCAAAGCAACTTACGAAACCTTTCCATCTCCAAATGGGCATGGAGAAGGGCGTGGTTATTTGGTGATGCCACAGAAGAAGACCTTGAAATCGCCGACCGTGTTGGTGATTCATGAAAATCGAGGCCTGAACCCTTATATCAAAGATGTCGCAAGACGACTTGCAAAGGACGGCTTTATTGCTTTCGCTCCAGACGCGCTTTATCCACTCGGCGGCTATCCGGGGAACGACGATGAAGGTCGCGCAATGCAGAAAGAGATGGACAGAGCTAAGATCGAACAAGACTTTATTGCAGCCGCTAACTTCCTCAAACAATACGAGGGTGGAAACGGTAAATTGGGCGCGGTTGGATTCTGCTTCGGTGGATACATTGTCAATATGCTTGCAGCGGTAATGCCTGAAGAGCTCGATGCAGGTGTGCCTTTTTATGGAACACCAGCTGCACAAGAGATCCAAAAGCAAGTCAAAGGACCGTTGATGATTCACTTTGCAGGGCTCGATAAGCGTGTTAACGACACATGGCCTGCTTATGAGCAGCAATTGATCGCAACCGACGCACAGTATCAAGCGTTAATGTATGAGAACGTCAACCACGGCTTCCATAACGACTCAACAGCACGCTACGCACCAGAAGAAGCGGCGCTCGCGTGGGAACGCACACTAGGTTTCTTCAAAGAACATCTCGCCTCTAGTTAAAACGCTTCAACTTTAATTGGCACATTCCTTGTTATGTCTCTCTTAGTGAGTGAGATATAAACAAGGAATGTGCATGACTCAATCAACGTCAAAAACACCCATCATAGTATGCTGTGATAGCCTCCAAGAGCAGGCTCGATTGTCCGGCTTATTGAGCAAAGATTACGACAACATCATCGGCTGCCAATTGGCACAACTAGAAACGTTAATGCAACGAGAACCGTCAGCAAGCGTTGTGGTTGGATGGCAGCAGCCAACGGCAGAACTGCGTTTGATCGTCGATTTCTGCCGCAGAAAATCGGCACCACTTCTTATCGTCTTAAAGCAATTATCATCCAATGATATCAATCGGTTATCAGAAAAAATGGACTATGTTCTTATGCCGCACGATAGTGAGTTTGCACTTCAACCTTGGATTGAACATGCGACATTAGTGAGAGCGAAATTCGAAAGTATGCAATCGGAAATTGAATCGCTGACCAATAAGATTGAAGAGCGCAAGCTGGTGGAAAAAGCCAAAGGTCTGCTGATGAAGATGCACAACGTTGATGAAGATCAGGCTTATAAAGCACTTAGAAATTCGGCCATGCAATCGAGCCAAACGCTCGCACAAGTTGCCAAGAATTTGATAACTACTTTGGAAGTGTTGGATTAGTTGTTCTACCACTTTGGGGTTAGAGTGCATTTTCTAACGTGGTGCGTGTTGCACTATCAGCAAGCAATAACAGGGAATAAGAAACGGTGGAATAAACTAATTCATTGTATTTACTGTGAAAAATAAGTTGGCACAGTAATTGGATTAGTAGAATTGGGTTTATTGTTGAATCGCTTATCTCAATTATCAACGGCGGTAATTGTAGACTTAGCAACGGCGCTACTGCTCTTTGGAGTAGTGGCGCTTTTTTTATGGGAGCAAACCAATGAAATGGAGTTCGATGCTGAAAGTGTCAGCAATTTCGTTATCGGTATTCACCACTGTCAGCGTAAAGGCAGAGTTGGGTGAGCCAGAAATTGAAGACCTGAAGTTTGGTTTTATTAAGTTAACCGATATGGCACCGCTGGCGGTTGCTTATGAGAAAGGCTTTTTTGAAGACGAAGGCTTGTACGTCACTTTAGAAGCACAAGCAAACTGGAAGGTGCTATTAGACCGAGTCATCGACGGTGAGCTTGCTGGCGCGCACATGCTTGCTGGTCAGCCATTGGGCGCAACGATTGGTGTTGGCACAAAAGCAGAAGTGATTACTGCGTTCAGTATGGATTTGAACGGCAACGCAATCACGGTTTCCAATGATACTTGGGAGCAGATGAAGCAATACATTCCAAAGCAACCAGATGGCAAGCCAGTTCACCCAATCAAAGCGGATGCACTGAAGCCTGTGGTCGACAGCTATCTGGATAAAGGCAAACCGTTCAACATGGGGATGGTGTTCCCTGTATCGACGCACAACTATGAGTTGCGATACTGGTTAGCAGCGGGTGGGATCCATCCAGGTTTTTATGCCCCAGAATCAGGTGACAACAGTGGTCAGTTGGATGCTGACGTTCTTTTGAGTGTTACACCGCCACCACAAATGCCAGCGACGATGGAAGCGGGCACGATCAAAGGGTACTGCGTGGGCGAACCATGGAATCAACAAGCCGTATTCAAAGGCATTGGTACGCCAGTCGTGACTGACTACGAAATCTGGAAGAACAACCCAGAGAAAGTGTTTGGTGTTTCCAGAGCTTGGGCTGAGAAGTATCCAAACACGCACATTCGCGTAGTGAAAGCCTTGATTCGAGCGGCACATTGGTTGGATGAAAACGACAATGCCAACCGCCAAGAAGCAGTGAAGATGCTATCAAAAAGCGAATACGTTGGAGCCGATGCCGAAGTTATCGCCAACTCGATGACGGGCACATTTGAATACGAGAAAGGCGACAAACGAGACGTGCCAGACTTCAACGTGTTCTTCCGTCATAACGCAACTTATCCGTATTACAGCGATGCGATTTGGTACCTGACCCAAATGCGTCGCTGGGGGCAAATCTCAAGCGAGAAGTCCGATGATTGGTACATGGATGTGGCGAAAGAGGTTTACCGTCCTGATATCTACCAACAAGCGGCTCAAGCGCTAATTGAAGATGGTGTGTTGAGCAAAAAAGACTTCCCAGATTTCAGTGCTGAAGATGGTTTCCGTGCGCCGCAAACACACTTTATCGACAACATCGTTTATGACGGTCGCGAGCCAAATAAATATCTAGAGAAGTTCTCCATCGGGCTTAAAGGAAAAGACAAGGTTTAACCATAACGATAAACGCCACAGGCGAGGGAATTCGCTTGTGGCAACAAGGATGTAAATTTCTTAGGAGTGAGTATGTCTAGTAATGTCATTTCCCTTTTTCCTGCTAAGCAGGTAGTGAACCGAAGTCGGTTGGTGCTTTTGCCCGTCATTGGCTTGCTGATCTTTTTGGCAATGTGGCACTTAGCAGCGAGAGAAGTGCAAACTTCATTAGGTACGCTACCGGGGCCAGTGCAAACTTTTCAGCAGTTCAGCAACCTTGTCGATGACCATTGGCAAGAGCGAGAAAAGGAACAAGCGTTTATCGAGCGTCAGGAAAAGCGCAATGCTGCGAAGTTAGCCAAGAATCCGGACGCGGAAGTGAAGATTCGTCCCTACACAGGTAAACCGACGTTCTTCGATCAAATCATAACAAGCCTAGTGACTGTGACTGCGGGCTTTTTGCTGGCGACGGTCATCGCGATTCCGCTTGGCATCGTGCTTGGTCTTAATCAAGGGCTGTATCAAGCGTTCAACCCAATCATTCAACTGCTCAAGCCCGTATCACCTTTAGCTTGGCTGCCTATCGTCACTATGGTTGTAAGTGCCACTTATGTGAGTGATGACCCGATGTTTGCTAAGTCGTTCATTAACTCTCTGATCACAGTAGCGCTATGTAGCTTATGGCCGACGCTGATTAATACCGCTGTGGGTGTAACGAGCGTTGATAAAGACTTAATCAACGTGAGCAAAGTGCTTCAACTTTCGTGGTGGCAGCACATTCGCACCATCGTTTTACCTTCTGCCATTCCAATGATCTTCACAGGTTTACGTCTCTCTTTAGGTATCGCTTGGATGGTGTTGATTGCGGCAGAGATGCTTGCGCAGAACCCTGGGTTGGGAAAGTTCGTTTGGGATGAATTCCAGAACGGCAGTTCGGCATCATTGGGTCGTATTATGGTCGCAGTCATCACCATCGGCTTTATCGGTTTGATGCTCGATAGAGGCATGTTGCAACTTCAAAAGTGGTTGTCTTGGAATAAACAACAAGCGTTGAGATAAGGGAAAAGATCATGGAAAAAGCATTATTAGATCTAACGCGATTAGGGATGCGATTCCCAACGCCAGATGGCGAGTTCATCGCGCTTAAGAACGTCGATTTACAAATAAATAAAGGCGAGTTTGTATCCCTAATTGGTCACTCTGGCTGTGGTAAATCAACGGTATTGAACTTAGTTGCAGGGCTACACATGCCAACAGACGGCGGTGTGATCGTCGATGGACGAGAGGTGGCAGGACCGGGACCTGACCGCGCAGTCGTGTTCCAAAACCATTCATTGTTGCCTTGGCTCACCGTATATCAAAACGTTGAGCTCGCAGTAAAACAAATTGCCGGCAAAAAGGGCAAAGCGTGGATTCAGGAACAAGTGAATCACTACTTGGAGTTGATTCAAATGCAGCATGCCGCGCACAAAAAGCCGGATGAAATCTCGGGCGGTATGAAGCAGCGAGTCGGCATTGCGAGAGCACTGGCACTTCAACCGAAGGTTTTGCTGATGGATGAACCATTTGGCGCGTTGGATGCGTTAACCCGTGCGCATTTGCAGGATGCACTGATGAAGATTCAAGCCGAGCTAAACAACACCGTCATCATGATTACCCATGACGTGGATGAAGCGGTGTTGTTATCTGACAAAATCGTGATGATGACCAACGGACCGGCGGCAACTATTGGTGAAGTGTTGGAAGTGAATCTACCTCGCCCTCGTGAGCGTGTCGCACTGGCGGATGATGCGCAGTATCAGAAGTGTCGACAAGCGGTGCTGAAGTTCCTTTACGAGAAGCAATCCAAAGTCGAGATTCCTGCTTCGAAAGAAGACAAACCCAAAACCGCAGCGCAAACGGCATAAGGAGGCAGCGATGAACAGTCCTTTAACGATTCCAGTAAAGAACGCATTGAGCCACATCGTTGTGGTAGGCAACGGTATGGTCGGGCAACACCTCGTCGAGCAATTAGTGCAGAAAAACGCGCATTTGGAGCACCGAATTACCGTGATTGGTGCAGAGCGCTTTATCGCGTATGACCGTGTACAACTTTCTTCTTTATTTGCGGGTAAGTCTCATGATGATTTGATGCTGAGTAACCAAGAATGGTACGACATGCATGGCATCCAACTCGTACTTGGCAGCCAAGTAACAGGCATCGACAGAGAGCAAAAGCGCATTCTGCTTGATGGTGAAGATGTGCTGGGTTACGACCAACTTGTGCTCGCGACCGGTTCTTACCCGTTTGTGCCGCCAATTGAAGGTAAAGACCGAGACAACGTGTTTGTCTATCGCACGCTTGATGATCTTTCACAAATCAAAAAGGCATGTGAAGGCGCAAGAACAGGCGCAGTGATTGGCGGCGGCTTGTTGGGTTTAGAAGCGGCAAACGCACTCAAACTATTGGGGCTAGAAACTCATGTTATTGAGTTTGCACCTCGCCTCATGCCCGTGCAGTTAGATGATGGTGCTGGCTTAGTGCTAAAAGAGAAGATTGAAGCGCTAGGGCTAACCGTTCACACCTCAACGGGTACGGAGCGAATCTGCGATGGTGAAATGGCTAAGCATCGTATGGTGTTTAAAGACAAAGATCCTCTCGAAGTGGATGTGATTGTCTTCTCCGCAGGCATTCGTCCTCAAGATGAGTTGGCAAGGCTGGCTGAGCTAGAAATAGGCGAGCGAGGCGGCATTGTGATTAACAACCAATGCCAAACCAGCGATGAGAACATATTCGCGATTGGCGAATGTGCCCTTTGGGAGCAGAAGATCTTTGGTTTAGTCGCACCCGGTTACACCATGGCGAGAACCACTGCCGATGTCTTGACTGGGATGCCAAGCGAAGGTTTCAAAGGTGCAGACATGAGCACTAAACTTAAGCTGCTTGGGGTAGATGTGGCGTCTATCGGTGATGCACAAATGCAAACCGAAGGCGCACAAGAAATGGTATTGCAAGATGCGGTTGCAGGCATCTACAAAAAGCTGGTGGTTGATGCGAGTGGTACCCAATTGCTTGGTGCAATTCTTGTTGGTGACAACAGCGATTACGATGCGCTTTTGCAGTGTTATTTGAACAAAACGGTCCTGCCAGACCACGCTGCGAACCTGCTGTTTGATACCGGAATGTTGGACGGAGAGATGCCAGACAGCGCCATCATCTGTTCTTGTCACAACGTCACAAAAGGCGACTTAGTTGCCGAGATTCAAGCTGGCACTACCAACCTGACGGACCTTAAAGCGAACACCAAAGCCGGTACTGGCTGTGGTGGGTGTAGCAATATGGTGAAGTCGGTATTGGATACTCAACTGGCAGCCATGGGGGTAGAGGTTAACAACCACCTTTGTGAGCACTTTGAGCTCAGTCGCCAAGAGATGTTCCATATTTGCAAAGTGGAACAAATCAAAGACTTCGACACCTTAATTGCACTGCATGGCAAAGGGTATGGGTGTGATATTTGTAAGCCGACAGCGGCATCTGTGTTCGCTTCTTTGTGGAATGAACACATCATGGAGCCTCAACATCAATCTCTGCAAGATTCTAATGATGCCTTTATGGCAAACCTGCAAAAAGACGGCTCTTACTCGATTGTACCTCGTGTTCCGGGCGGCGAAATCACACCAGACAAACTTATCGTGCTAGGCGAAGTTGCTCAGCAATACGATCTATACACCAAGATCACTGGCGGTCAGCGCGTGGATTTATTTGGCGCGAAGTTAGAACAACTCCCAGAAATCTGGCAAACCTTAATCGATGCTGGTTTTGAAACAGGGCACGCCTACGGAAAATCGGTGCGCACCGTGAAATCGTGTGTCGGCTCTACTTGGTGTCGCTATGGTGTTGATGACTCGGTCGGATTAGCCATTGAGTTAGAGAACCGCTACAAAGGATTGCGAGCGCCCCATAAGCTTAAGTTTGCCGTATCGGGCTGTACTCGCGAGTGTGCAGAAGCGCAAAGTAAAGACATTGGGGTGATCGCCACTGAAAACGGCTGGAATCTATACGTTTGCGGGAATGGCGGCATGAGACCAAGACACGCTGATTTGTTTGCATCTGACTTATCCAAATCAGAGTTGATCACCATGATTGACCGAGTATTGATGTTCTACGTCAGCACCGCTGATCGCTTGCAGCGTACGTCGGTGTGGATGGAGAACATGGAAGGGGGCCTAGATTACCTTAAACAAGTGATTTTGGATGACTCTCTCAACCTATGTGATTCATTGGATGAGCAAATGGCGCGAGTCATAGATACCTATCAATGTGAGTGGAAGAGTACGCTGGATAATCCTCAGAAATTGCAACGCTTCCGTCCTTTCTTGAACAGCACGTCGGGCAGCAAAGTCTTGCCGTACCAACGTGTGCGCGGTCAGCGTATTCCGGTGAAACAGGAGGTGTAAATGGCAGCTTTAACCAAAGTGAAATTGTGTCAGCTTGATGACTTAATGCCGTTTATCGGTGCTACTGTATTGATTGAAGGCGAGCACGTTGCGCTATTCTACATTCCAGATAGCGGTGTTTACGCCGTTCAAGATTGGGACCCAATTGGTAAGGCTTATGTGATGAGTCGAGGGATTGTCGGTGATATTGATGGTGAGATGTGTGTTGCATCACCACTATATAAACAGCACTTCAGTTTAAAGAGTGGGCAGTGTCTGGAAGACGAAGTGCACTGTCTAAAAACGTGGCAAGTAATGGTCGACGATAATCAGGTTTGTTACTTAGTTGAAGAATGATCCTCGAAGTTCTTTAGTGTGCTCGATATGAGTAAATTCTTAGCGTAAGAGACAACCGAATAAAGCTCCAGAGACAGCACAGTATGGCTCTGGAGCCTTTTGCTATTTGGAAGGATTCACTTGTAGTTCGGTATAGCCAGTCGAGTCGTCCATCGCTCTAGTGAACTCAAGTTCTGAGTAAGAATGGATGATCAATTCTGCGGTAGTATCAATCACTGTGCCTTCCAGCAAATGCCCACCCCAAACTCGTCCTTCACGATCAGACACCGAGATATGAACGTGTTGATGTTCAGGCGTTAGGGTTCCCATCACAGAGACGATTTCAAATGGCTCTTGTTTGGTTAACGTACTCTCTGCACCTGCCAAACGAAGGTTGAGGTCAGAGACACAGCCAACGCATGAAGCAATCGAGCCTGCTTTGATACCGTGCTTCTCGACCAATTTCGCTAGGCTCAGCTTTAAGTCCATGCCTTTGGTAAGGCGTACTGCTATCACTTCAATCGACATGTTATTTCCTAATCAAAACCAGCAAGCAGGAAAGCGCCGTATCCAAATCGGCATAACGTTTGGCTTTGCCAAGCACGCGCATGCCTTGCATGTTGTTGAGAACAAAACGAGCAAGCTCTTCTGGTTTCAGCGTTTTCGGCACTAAGGTTTCTTTTTGCGCATTGGTCAGCGCATCTGCAATGATGTCGATAAGATGGTCAAATAAGAAATGCCCTTTACGCAGTACGTCATCGTCTTCACCAGCGTGCTCAATCAACGCATTTTGAATAAAACACCCACAGTTGCGTTTGCGTTGCAGCTCAGCAAAAGATTTAAGGAACGATTCCAATTCAGGTAAAGACGCGTCGTCTTTTTCCAAATCATTCAGTGAGGGTAGCGAGACCTTTTTCAAGTAAGTATCGAGCGCTTCGTAGTAGAGCTGTTGCTTGTCACCATAGGTGTTGTAAAGACTGAAGCGGTTGATGTTCAACTCGTCGGTGAGATCCGAGATGGACGTGTTCGCAAAGCCCTTGCGCCAAAACACATCCATAGCCACGAGAAGCTTTTCATCTCGGTCGAAGTTGGCTTTTCTTGCCATAAATTACCTGCCTGGGTCTGCTTATCGGGTAATTAAATTGCTTTGGAGGGATGGTACAGAGAACCTCTAGCGTTCGAACTGAATCAATATGATGAATACCCATCTATTCTCGGGTATCAGCCCCCAAATTCATGTGAACTCACAAACGGCATCAAAAATCTCGCTCAGCAAACAGACCCACAACTGTTTGAAAATTTTTGATAGTGAAGTTCTTGACTGATCGTTTATAAACTGGCTACAGTATATCCTAACCAATCGGTTAGAAAAAGATAAAAGGATGTAAAATGAAGCTCTATGAAACCGCAATGACTCCAAGTTGTAAGCGAGTTAGCATTTTTCTAAAGGAAATCGGTGGCGAGGTTGAGCGAATTGCGCTGAACGTTCGTGGGGGCGATAACCTATCTGAACCGTTTAAATCGAAAAGCGTGAACGGCAAAGTACCTCTACTAGAGCTGGATGATGGCACTGCGATCTGTGAAAGCGTGGCGATTTGTCGCTACCTAGATGAAGCGTTTGAAAATGATCTGGCGCTGTTTGGTGCTAACCAGCTCGAACGTGCTCAGGTGGAAATGTGGCATCGTGTGGTGGAGTTCCAAGGACTAAATGCGGCATTTCAGGCGTTTCGAAACATGACCGGAGTTTATGGAGACAGAGAACGTTGCGTTGAAGCATGGGGCGAAGAATCAAAACAACGCGTCTACGAATTTCTGCCTGTCTTAGACAAGCGTCTTGAACATAATGATTTTATCGCCGTAGACCATTTTACTATCGTCGATATAACAGGCTTTATTTTGATCAGTTTCGCAATTAAAGGCCTAGAAATTGATGTGCTATCGACGTCGCCAAACATTGCTCGATGGTATAACCAAATTTTAGCTAGACCTGCATTTCAGAGTTAATGTATTGCAGCGAGTGGATGATAGCTCGCTGCTACCACCTTACCGATTCTTAACTCAGCAGGATATTCAAATTTTTTCAGATTTTTCTTATTTTTTCTCCTATCGCCTATAATTGGAAAAACAACCTCAATTTGCTTCGTTGCGTTTTAGAGCCTCGAGCTCTTGGTCCGTAGACGCTCTCTTTCATCATGGAAAGTCTAATAATAGACAAGGAGAGGTCATGAGTATTCAAGTGAAAACTATCAATAATATTCTAATCGCCCTGTTAATGGTTTCGGTTTTTGGTCTATTCGCACTGTACCTCAATTACACACAGCAGAATGAACAGATTGAAAGGCTGCAAAGTCAGTTAATCGAAAAAGAGCATCAGATACTAATTTCTAATGAAGCGTTGTCTTACACTCGATATCAACACCAATTATTAGCCGAAGACTACAGCCGTTTTAGAAATGAGCAGTCAGTGACTAGTGTTTTGCGTTAGCCAGTATAGCAACCGTATTAAGGAGGAAGATGAAATCCATTCTTTTGGTCGATGATAGTAAAACAGTCCTGCTTTACATCAGCAGTGCATTGGAAAAGCAGGGCTATGAAGTGGTTGCAGTTGAAGACGGAAGAGCGGCGCTTGAAGTGCTAACCCACCGCCCTGATATTCAGTTTGTGCTGAGTGATTTAATGATGCCTGGAATTAATGGTATTGAATTGTGTCGCCAATTAAAATCTAAAGTTAGCGAACGTTACATTTTTTTTGTTCTACTGTCTTCTAGAACTGACCAAAGTTCGATCGTGAAAGGCATTGATGCTGGCGCAGATGATTTCGTAGATAAGAAGACGTCTGTAGAGGAACTTCAGGCCAGAATCCGTGCGGGGTTTCGTACTTTAGAACTGCACAACAAACTCGTTGAGAGAAATAAAGAGCTAGATGCGGCCTATCAAACAATCCACCAAGACCTACAGTCTGCTAGTCATCTGATGGAGCAACTACTCCCTGCTGAATCAACTATTCAGAATGTAAATTTTAGCTATGTCTACAAACCATGCTCCCAGATTGGTGGTGATATGTTGGGGTATTTGGAGCTCGATGAACAACATGTTGCGTTTTATGTATTTGATGTTTCTGGTCATGGTATTTCTTCAGCTTTGATGGCTTTTTCTATTCAACAGACACTATCTCAAAGTCAGGGGCCTGATTCGATCACGATGGAGTTGAGAGATGACGGCTATTGCGTAAGTGAGCCAGCATCTGTGATTGAACGGCTAAATCGGCGTTATCAGCAAACTAGAAACAGTCAACTTTACTTTACTATGGCTTACGCCATTCTTAACACAAAATCAGGGCGACTTAGCTATTGCACGGCTGGCCACCCCAGGATCTTAGTTTGGCGAGCGAGTACGAAAACGATGGAACAGATAGGTGACGATAACTTTATCGTTGGTGCAATGCAGCCGATGGAATATAGCGGTAACCAAATTAGTCTAGATGAGGGCGATGCATTGTGGCTTTATTCGGATGGTTTGATTGAAGCGAGGCAGGGTGAGGAGATGTTTTCACTACAACGATTGGCATCGAGTATAAAAGCTGTTTGCACGCTGCCAGTTGAAGATCAAGTGGGAGACGTCTTTAAAAAAGTACAATCTTGGCACAACGAAGATGAGTTTGATGATGATGCCAGCCTTTTACAGGTAAAATGGCATGGTGAGAGGCTCGATTTTAAGGAAAAGAATGTCAAAGAGCGAATTTAAACGAACTTACGGTAGCTCCCTTACTCACTCACGAAGTGCGAGCAAAGACGTTGTTCGGTTTTTGATGGGTCATCAAATCCCCTTAAATGCAATTCAATCATTGGAGCTTTGTGTCGTTGAGCTCATGAATAACGCTTATATTCATTCTTACAGTGAAATAGAAGGCCTGCCAATTGAAGTGGAGTGTAGGGTTGGGGATGACCAAGTGTCCGGTTTCGTGGAACTGAGAGTCTCTGATTGCGGAGCGCCGATCAATGAAAAGACGTTCATCCAACATAAAAATAAACAGATTGAGGCACCTAACTTAATGGATGACGATAGTTGGTCCTCCTCAGGTCGCGGACTGATGTTAGTCGCTCAATTATCTGACCTGTTTACATTGGAAAAAGGTTTCGAAAACAATACGTTTGTTGTAGTGAAAAGGAATAGGGAGAGAAACTAACAACCAAGCAAAGTCGATTTGCTTCACTTGGTCCCTAGCGTTAATCTGACGGTTGCGTTGTATATCATTGTTATTTTGTATTCGTTGTTGGTGCCGGTGATAGTAACGCCTCCAACTCTTCTGGTGTTAGAATATCACTGATGTTTAACATATTACTTTCATCATCTAGCGCCATCTTTGTACGGCTAAGTAAGTACCTTTTTTGAGTTGGTGTTAAGTCTTTGAGAGACTCAATCAACTCCCTGAAATTGCTATTATTCATTGCCATATTTCCCCCAGTTAAGCCTTGAATTTCTTTATTGCATATTCTTCAAGTAAGTGAAGATTTGTTGATTAATTGCAGCTAGCTCTTTAGTAACTATAGCTATATCTGAGCTATCTGGCGCTGTATCGTTTCTGGTTTTTTCTTCTATTCTTTGAAACGCAATGACCGCGGTGTCTTCTCCGAAACTCTCTAGAATGCCCTTTAAACTATGAGCTAATAGATAGAGTTCTGACCAACATTTGCTTGCATATAGCTCATCTATACGCTCTATATCATTCGTGTGATCTTCAAGGTATGTAGAAAAAACAGTGACGATCAGATCTACGTCGTTATCCATGTATGTATTGAGAACATCAAAATTAATCATGTATACCCCTATTAAACGTTGAGGTAGAGGAATGTTTCGGATAATGAAGGCTTAGCCGAAGGTATGAATGGCATAACCAGTATTTGAGCAGAAATAGTTTGCTTGTCGCTTGAGATAAACTTACAAAAAGAAAGTCATTGTTAAAGATATTTTGACTTATATCCAAACGGCAATGGTCGAAATGTAGGGATGAAAAAACTTCAACTCGCGTGTTTTTAACACAAGTAGCAAAGGGGATGTTTCCAAGTAAAACGCCGAGTCGGTAAGTGTCTTGCAGTCCTAGTTTAAGGCTATCGTTACATACGGACGCCAGACGTTCGCCAACTTTGACTATTCCTTCAGTCAAGGCTAACTCTCCTCATTAAGTACAAGTATAAATTAGCAATCTAGTTGCATATTGGCAAGTAATCTACGGCAAAAAAGGGACTCGCGTCCCTTTTGTATTACTAGCTTTGCTTAGAGTCCTGTTCTATTTGCTTCATAAGCTCGTTGGCTTTCTTCATAGCGCGTCTTGCGCTTGAAGTCCTTCGCTTATTAAGCAATATATCGGAGAAGCGTAAGTATTTATCAGCAGTTTTGAATCTTAAATCGTTAACATCCTGAAAACCAATAGGAAAGTTTTTCGAGAACAGATCCACATCCTTCACTAAGTTATCGAGATGAGTTGTCGTCCTTGCCTTTTCTAGGCGAGAATAAAAGTTTTCAAACTCTTCTTGGAACAGGATTCTAGCGGCATCTTCTGGAAACGGTAGAGGGCTGTTGGAATCTAGCGCTGTCTCATATAATTTCATTTCCAGCACTGCATCTTTCATCGCATTACTTATCTGTAAGTTCTCTTGATGCTCTTCTACGTTTGAAAAGAAGGTGTTCCCAACCTTAATAAGAGCAACAAGTGCAGCTGCGTCTTTCTTTTTGAGTGCTTCAGTGAGGTGCTGACCGAAAACATCGCTAGATAACGAACTTGGCGTGAAAGGATAACCTTGATGAATCTGATTTAACTCATCCTTGAGCTCATAGATGGATTTACTGCCGTCTTCTTTACTGTACCGAGACTTTTCAAGTTGACTGTTGATTTGCCTTGCTATCGAAAGTAACGTGGAGTGCTTGCTTGACTGAATATCTAAGGCAAGAACTTCTATTTTATGTGAGTCAGGGTAGTAGATTTTTGCTTTATCAAGTATGGACTCAATTTCATCATAATTCGGGTAGTTGTTGGCATCAGAATTCAAAACCTGATCAATTTCAGATTCAAACTCGCTGAGAATATAGGTCTTGTGTAAGCGTAATAAGCCAGCCTTAACGACTGGATGTAAGCTTTTTTCACTATCAATCAGTGCCAAACTTTTTTCTGCTGGCGTATCAAGCTGCCACTCTTGTCCGGCAATTTGATCATTTTGCTTGCTAATAACGGTTTCCAAAGTGGCGATGGTTTCTTGTTGCTGCTGATAACCAAATACAATGCCGCTAACTAATAATATACTCGCTGCCGCGCCGCTAGCGATAGGCCAATAGCGCATATTCAATTTGCGTTTCAACTGCTCAGGGGTCAGCTCGTTCGGAATGATGCCAGTTGAAAATACGCTTGAAAATATTGGCCACTTAGATGCGGGCATGTTAGTTGGTTTAGAGACCTTGATCTTCTGTTTGAGAGCTTCATTAACTGGAGTTCTTGCGTAAGGGTGTTTGCAACTCAATAACTCGTAAACAATACAAAATAGAGCAAACATATCGTCGCTTAAGTTCGGTTCCTTACCGGATAACAGGTTGAGTGATGCATAGTTGGGAGTATAACCAAGCGTTTCAACATTTTCGGATTTACGTTTAGCCGCATATTGATCCTGCTTTAATTGATGAGTTTTAGATACACCAAAATCAAGCAGCTTAACGTTACCCTCAGACGTTAAAATCACATTAGCGGGCTTTAGGTCGGCGTGCACTACACCAAGAGAGTGAGCATATGAGAGTGCATCGAGTACCTGATTTAGGATTGATAAAGTTGCATTAAACTTCAGCCCATGGGGCCTAGAACGCTGTATTAAACTCTCTAATGTTTCTCCGTTAATATACTCCATAACTAAAAAGTATATTTCGCCATCAACACCAAAATCAAAAACCCTAATGATATTAGGGTGGCTTAACCTTTGAGTTTGTTGAGCTTCACGTATTAACATGCGTGCAGTCTCTGGTTGAGAAGCAAACTCTTTCTGTAATATTTTTAACGCAACGTAGGGTGTTTCTGAACCTGAAGATTCAAGAATCTTATCTTTAGCTAAGTAAACATCGCAAAGCCCACCATGCCCAATAACCGACTCAATTTCATACCGATTTTTAACGGTCGTTCCTATTAAGCTTTCGTTAATAACATCTTTGTTATTATTTAATGAGTCATCTTTATTGTTTTTTTTCTTATTAACTAACGGAGTGTTTTCTTTTTGAGACAGTTTTGTATTTGTTTCATTTTTATTTTTAACGGAGGTTTCATTATTAGTGAGTTTGGTTGATTTAATTGCATTGTCTCGTTTTTGAGTCTTTACAATTTTAGTTTTATCTCCGCTTTCTTCGTTATTTATAGAATTGTTTTTATTACTGTCTTCCATCACAAGAACTCCGTATAAATGATGGGGGAATATATACCTTTCTGCTCAATGAAAAGTCATTATGTTAGAATTTCTCGGCCAAACTAACATTCGTTTTTTTATTGATGAAAGTCTAAGTGTCAAAAATTTGAACTTGGTTGGATAATTAAAATTGTTGAACAATACGTGATTGCTTTGATAAAAAAATGATTCATTATTCCGTGCATGATTTTCAATGGCAGTATTAAGATTTTTATTAATCTTACTGTTAATAAGAAAGCAGTTAATAATAAAATTAAAAATAATATCTAGCAGGTCTTTGGCGAGGTTTACATGAAGTTGGTTTTAACCATAACAAGTTTTCACAAATTTACTCCAGAGATTGAGAGTGAGTTCGTGTTTGAATCAAGTGATGAACATGCCAAGGTTACATTTGGTAGGTCTGAACAATGTGATTGGACACTACCAGATCCTGAAAGAGTGGTATCCGGAACCCACGGAGAACTGATTAAGTTTGGTGACAAATACTTGATAAAAGACCTCTCAACGAATGGTACTTTTGTAAATAATGCTGTAACTCCTGTGGGTCAAGGAAATGAAATAGCACTAAGCGATGACGATATGGTTAGCTTAGGGGATTATCAAATTTCAGTTTCTATTCAAACAGATACAGATGTATTCAGTCTTGAGACAAGTAAAAGTCTTTCTAGCGCACCCCCTGAAGTAGTCTCAAGTCCATCGGAAGCAGAATTTGTTGACCTAGGCCTTAGTGCTAGTGAACTCTTAAACGAAAGTGTTCCTTCTGACTTTCAGCTAGATATTGGTTTAGTCGATGATTTTATTGATATCCCAAAGCCCGAAAAACAGAGCACCGTATCTGAAACTTTACCGAAAGTTAACCGACAATCAGAACACCTATCGACTCCCAACTTTGATACCAATGGGGGTGAACTTGCGGCTTTTGTTAGAGGGGTGGGTATAGATCCAATGATGATTCCCAGCGATAACCGAGAGGAATGGTTTGAACAACTGGGGGAGTCATTTTCTTTGATGCTAGTTGGTTTAATGGAAACACTGCATAACAGAGCAGTGTTTAAGCAAACAAATCGACTTAGTCATACCGCATTTCGTAAGTCAGAAAATAACCCTTTAAAGTTTTCTGCAAACTTAGAAGATGCGATTCATAACTTATATAACCGTCAAACTGCTAGCTTCTTAAAGCCAAATGCAGCCATTAAAGAAGCATTTAATGACATCGAAAGTCATGAGCAAGCCTTAATGAAAGGTGTTGAAGGTACGGTTTCGAGTGTTATGTCACTTGTTGAACCTACTTCTATATACTCAGATGCTTTAGCGAAAGACACGGTTATTAATAAGGTTATTCCAGCTAGAAAATATGCTCAAAGTTGGAAGAGGTTTGAGGATATTCATGAAAAGCTATCCGATGATATTATCAATAAAGAGTCTCCGTTCTATTTAGAAGACTTCGCTAAGCACTATGAATTAGCAATAAAAAACAAAGGCTAGGAATTTGGGTGATGAAAAAGTTTTACCAATATATTTTGTTATTAATTTCAATGGCTTTATTTGGGTGCTCAGCAGCGAACCTAGTTGTTGATCCATACTCAGATTTAGAAATAGCAGCAAGTCATAACATTAATCCTGATTCAAACGGCAGGCCTTCTCCTGTAGTGGTGTATGTATTTGAATTAACGTCAAATACCATTTTCGAAAGCCAGGACTTTTTTTCTATTTATGAAGAAAGTGAAAAAGTCTTAGGACCTGATTTAGTGAATAAATATGAAGTTTCATTAACTCCAGGTCAGAAAGAAACATATCAAGCAAGTATGTCTCCAAAGACAGAATATTTAGGCATTGTCGTAGCGTTTCGAGATATTGAAAACTCAAATTGGCGACAAGTCATTAAAGTGGATAAGACCGGTTACAACACATATCAAGTATTGTTAGAAGATCTGTCTTTGGTCGTTAAATAACGTTTAGTTGGCTAATTATAAATGACGCAATACTCCAAGACGGCTTGGTGCGAAGGAATGTTTTTACGTCCCCAGCACTTCCAACAACAAGAACGCGCAACCTCTCAAGAATTCAAGGGCTTACATCAGTTAGGTGGGGCTTACAATTGGGGAGTTTGGAAATGTCGAGTAAAAAAACACGCGCTAAAAGATGGTCTTATTGAACTTGAGCATCTTGAAGCTGTTTTGCCAGATATGACGTTGGTTAATACGTTAATATCCAACGATTCAGTTTCGTCTCTACTTATTGATAAAAACACTGAAAATACGTTAGTAAAAATAACTCTCCCTCTTTCAAGTATTACAGGTAAAAACGTTTCGGATGTAAGCGAATCGATCGTCTCTCGTTATGTACTTCAAGATATCGACGTGATAGATAACCTTACAGGACAAGATGAAGAAACCATCCAAGTTGCAGCCCTTAACCTAGAGTTGAAAGCGAGTAATGACAAATTAGCGGGTTATGTGGAGTTACCTATCTTAAGGATCAAAGAGGTAACTCCTGAAGGGGAAGTTATACTAGACGATGAGTACGTTCCTCCGCTTATCAATCTCCTTAGCGACAAAGTTATGTCAGCCTATCTACGTAACGTTATCGCGATGACAAAGATGCGTGCTGACGTTATTGCGCAGCGCTTGATTAAGGGTAAATCTGCATCGGCATCTGCTGTTGATTTCATCATGCTCCAAATGCTGAACCGATATGAGGCGAAGTTAAAGCATTTCAGTGAGTTAGATAGGTTACATCCACTGGAATTAGCGACGACACTTAAAGGTTACATTGGTGAGTTAGCCACTTTTTCTAATAAAACTAAAAGAGTCCCAAGTTTGCTTGCGTATGATCACTTAGATGTATCAAGTGTTTATAGCGAGTTGAATCAGATACTCAGTCAGTACCTCAGTGTTGTTCTTGACCAAACTGCGACCAAACTTCCGTTGGAGCCTCGCCAATACGGTATTCAAGTGACGCCGCTTCCAGATAAACGCTTGCTTGAGTCATGCCAATTTGTGCTAGCAATTAAAGCAGACACCACAACAGATGAAATAAGACGCCTGGTCCCAGCGCAACTCAAGTTTGGCCCGGCAGAACAGATTCGCGATCTAATTAATAATCAGATCAACGGTATAAACGTAGTGCCGTTGAGTGTCGTCCCGAGACAGATTCCTTACCAAACGGGCTATGTTTATTTCGAAGTTGTCAAGAAAGGGCCATTTTGGATGAGGCTAAAAGATAGTGGCGGTATTGCGCTTCACCTATCAGGGCATTTTCCGAATGCTGAACTTGAGCTTTGGAGTATTAATCAATAGGCGCGCTCAGTATGGAACAAACGATCGTAAAACCAACACCGGGTGGAAGAGCACCCGCATCGAAACCACAATCAGAAAAGTCACTGGATAATACCGTAGTTATCTCAAAAAGCCCTGAATTGGTGAACAATGATTCAGTGGTCGCTTATGGGAATAACTCTCTACTAGCAGAGGCGAATGGCCTGTTATCTATTATCGGTCAAATTCGGTCGACAGCGACTCATTCCGATCCGTTGTTTCTAAAAGAGACATTGGCACAAAAGCTTAGAGATTATGAGAACCGATTACGTCAGCATGACGTTGATTTGGATACCATTGATACAGCTCGTTATTGTTTATGCTGTTCACTAGATGAAGTTGTCCTTAACACCAATTGGGGTGGGCATTCATTCTGGAGTCACGATTCATTACTTAGCTCCTTCTATGCTAGCAGTCAAGGTGGGGAAGCGTTCTTTAAGCATCTTGATAAGTGCATGGCGAAACCAGATGCGAACTTAGATTTGCTTGAACTAATGTATGTGTGCTTATCTCTCGGGTTTCTGGGTCAATACCGTTTAGAAAAAAATGGACTGGAATCGCACCGGAAATTGAGAAGACAGGTTATTGCTACTCTTAAGTCTTATGGGAGAGGAGTCCCTCAGGAGCTAAGTAATAGTATCGACCAACACATTTTGAATGGCTCAAAAGCTTCTGATAGAGCCCCTCTTTGGGTTGTATGTTCTGTAACGGCGGCATTATTGGTCTGCATATATATGTATTTTAGCTATGAGCTAAATAAGGCATCCAATCACACTTTTTCTCAATTAGTCAATTTGATTCAACCGCAACAACTTAACCAAGATGCAACGTCAGAATCAAAATCAGCGCCAATTGCAGAAAAGATTTCAATGTATCTAGCAACTGAGATCGGTAAGGGGCTAATCAATGTTGAGCCGCTGCAAGACAGGGTAAGAATTTCGTTAAAGTCTCAAGATCTATTTGAATCAGGTAGTGCTGATGTTGTCGCTTACATCCAACCCGTTATTTCTAAGCTTGCGAGAACATTGGAGTCGACCCAAGGCAAGATCATTGTTACTGGTCACACCGACGATAGGCCTATTTTCACGAGTAAATATCCCTCGAACTGGCACCTATCATTAGCTCGAGCCACTGCTATGTCTGAACAACTGATCTCGAATAGTGCATTAGAAGGGCGAGTGATACCCGAGGGATTGGGGGATGCAAGACCATTAGTTGAAAACAGTAGTGATGAAAACCGAGCTATTAACCGCCGGATTGAAATCGACCTTCTTGTCGCGAATTAATAATAGGTAGATAGAGATGCGTATTAAAGAAATTGGCAGAATATTTACTCAAAGATGGTTTCTCGGTCTTATCGGTGTCGCTGCTTGTTCTATTTTCATTTGGGTTGTTGGTCCACTTATTACGATAGCGGGATATGAGCCCCTAAAGAGTGACTTTCAACGGCTAGTCACTATTCTAGTGTTGGTGTTGCTTTGGGCGATATTTAACGTTACCAAGCAGCATAAGCAAAAGGTGAAAGAAGACGAAAGTATTCAAACGTTGCTTGAGGTTGATAGCCAATCAGATAAAGAAGCGGCAAGTGAAATTGACTTAATGCGCGAGCGTATTGAGCAAGCTGTCAAAGTAGTGACGAAAACACACAAAGGCAAGAGAAGTTTGTATGACTTACCGTGGTATGTATTGATTGGCCCTCCTGGAACGGGGAAAACAACCGTATTAAAGCAGTCGGGGTTAGAGTTTCCATTAGGAGACAGCCTTGGCTCTGACTCTATTGCCGGTGTAGGTGGCACTCGCCACTGTGATTGGTGGTTTGCAAATAAAGCAGTTCTTATAGATACGGCTGGCCGGTATACGACACAAGACAGTCAAGAAAAGGTCGACTCTAAAGCGTGGCATGGTTTCTTAGGATTGTTGAAAAAGTATAGAACGCAAAGACCAATTAATGGTGCGATTGTTACGATAAGTTTAGCCAGCGTGATGTCTCAGACTCGAACCGAGCGAAGTCTTCATGCTCGAGCAATTAAGTCGAGACTTCAAGAACTGAAAAACCAGTTAGGCATGCAGTTTCCGATTTACGTATTGCTCACCAAAATGGATTTAGTTGCCGGTTTCAATGAATTCTTTGCCGATTTAAGTAAGGAAGAACGAGATGATTTATTTGGTTTCATGTTCCCTCGTGAAGTGGATGATGAAAGAGGCGTTATTTCTCTATTCAACAAAGAATTTCATGGCATGTTGGAGCGCCTTGATGCCCGTATGCTTAGAATACTTGAAACTGAGGACGATTTAGATAAACGCGCGCTTATCTTTGAATTTCCAAAGCAATTAAGAGTGCTACAAGCTAATCTTGACGAGTTTTTAGCTGAAATTTTTGCACAAAACAGTTTTGAAGAGCCTGCCTTGATTCGTGGTGTGTTTATGTTGAGTTCGGTTCAAGAAGGCTTACCAGTCGATAAGCTGATGAATGAATCAACCAATGGACTTGGGTTAAATCGTTTAGCTCTAGCAAAGAGTCAGACTGGTTCTCATAGTTATTTCGTAAAGAATCTTTTTGACAAGGTTATTTTCAAAGAGCAACTGTTAGGAACAGTTAATCGTCACTATCAAAAGCAGTCAGGTTGGATGCGTCGAGGTGTTTACATTGGATGTACAACGCTACTGCTAGGAGCTTCTGCGCTTTGGTTTATGAGTTATAAGTGGAACTCACAGTTAATTGTCGATGCCAATGAACAAGCTAGCCATATTGATGCACTGATTGGCGCTCAAAGTTTAGATTTTGAAGCGGATATTGTTTCAGCTGTAGAAACATTAGATAGGTTGATGACGCTTCCTCTCGGAAAGCAAAGCAACTACGGTGATGCCGACTCTGTAAAGAGGTTTGGTCTCTATCAAGGAGACAAAGTATCTCAGGCGGCAAACAATGCATATTCTGATGCTTTGACCCAATATTTCGCCCCTTTGCTTCTTGATAGCCTGGTGTCAGAAATGGAGAGCAATCAACAGCATCGTGAGTATTTGTACGAAACGTTAAAAACGTATTTGATGTTATTCAATCCAGACAAATATCAACAAGATGAAGTGTTGGCTTGGTTTAACTTTTATTTCGAACGTCAATATCCGGGTGAGCTAAACGCAGACTTAAGAAGACGCTTGCTACAGCACACTCAATATTTATTAGGCAACGATGGACAAGGCTTTACTTACAACACTGCTGCCGTGACGAGTGCTCGAGAAGTGTTGACTCAAATGTCTCTACCTGAACGTGCTTATCAGCGAATGAAAATACAATGTTCTAAGAGTCATGTACCTTCATTTCGCTTGACTGATGTATTGGGACCTAAAGGGCTTGAGCAGTTCGAGCGAGCTAGTGGAAAACCGCTATCACAAGGCATTTCGGGTTTCTACACGTACAATGGTTTTCATAGCATTTTTCAGATTCAGATCAACCGTACAGTAAAAAGCCTAATGGAAGAGAACTGGGTTTATGGTGACGATCTTAAGGCTCATGAAATTGATCAAGATAGTGCCATCCAAGGCGTTCAGTCTCGATACTATCAAGATTATGTTAATGAATGGAAAACGTTGATCGAAGATATTCAATTGAAGCAGGCTCCGAGCCTAGAACTTGCGACAGAGCAAGCGAGGGTTTTATCTGGAGTTGAAAGACCAATCGAATCTTTGTTGAGAGCAATCCAAAAAGAGGTTGCTCTATCAAAAGTATCATTGTCAGAAAATCAAAAAGCCGCTTCTGAAGTTGCTGGTAAAGTTGCCAAAGTTAAGTTTTCAAATACGGCAGATAGACTAGACATGTATTTACCTGAAGAAAACGGCTTCAATGTTGCTCTGCCAGGTAAAGAAGTCGAATCGCATTTTTCAGAGATCTTACGCCTTGGTGAGCAAGACTTTGATGATATTCAACAAGCAATGGTTAACTTGCGTTCGTATTTAAGTGACTTATCAAGCTCTGGTAACAATCAGAAAATTGCCTACAAAAGTATTTTAGATGGAACCGTTACACAAGATGTCGCAGCTTCCTTCGCTCGTGCTAAAGAACTTTTGCCGAGACCATTTAATCAATGGCTAGGTGAGCTTTCTCAAGAGTCGGTTAAGTTTGCGGAGAGCGGTTCGAAGGATCATCTAAATCAACTTTGGGTAACACAGGTGGTCCGCCCTTATCAGCGGACTATTGCTGGCAGATATCCATTCGAGCCCAACGCGAGCAGAGAAGTTAGATTGAAAGACTTTAAGCGATTCTTTGGTTATGGAGGTACGCTTGACGCATTCTTCCAAGAATACCTCGAACCGTTTGTGGATACTTCGAAAAGTCGTTGGCGATTAGAAAAGGAAATTGGAGTTCGTCCAGAAACACTAATGGTCTTTCAAAGAGCGCAACGTATCAGGCAGTCTTTCTTTGAATCTGATAATTCATTACGCGTAGAGTTTGGGATGAAGCCTGTTTATCTAGACCAGCACATTACTCGATTTGTCTTAGAGTTGGGTGGACAAGATTTGGTTTATAAGCATGGACCAGCAAGAGCTAAATCGTTGAGTTGGCCTGCCGGTCAAGATCAGACTCGAATTGTGTTCACACCACCTGAATCTAAACGCGAAATTGCGCATACCTATGAAGGTGAGTGGGGCATATTCAAGCTTTTGGATCAATCACTTAAAGCAAGGCCAGAATCGCGTAAAGACAATATAGTTATGATTGATTTAAAGGGAAATAAGGTGCAGCTAGAGCTTATTCCTTCTAGTGCCATTAATCCGTTTTGGTCAAATGAAATGGAGAGGTTCAGATGTCCACGAACCTTATAACATCAGGCTGGGGCTATATCGGTAAAATGCCTGCAAAAGGGGACTTTGTGAAAGATGGTTTATCACAAGATTTCTCGGAGCGTTGGCATGATTGGCAACAGGCGGTTATTGCAGTCAGCAGGGAACAACTGGGTGAAAGCTGGAATGAGCACTTTTTAACGGCTCCTGTGTGGCACTTTGCTTTGGATATTAGCTATTTAGAAGACTCAACCTACATTGGTAGCATGATTCCTAGTGTTGATGCATGCGGTAGATACTTTTTCTTTACTATAGCTCGTGCCGTAAAAGGTGAAGCTGCGCAATATTGGGGTGACAGAGCTTGGACGGAGGACAGTGCCGCTCTTGCTCTTTCAGTACTTGAGGACGACTTTGTCTTTGATGTTTGGCATAAGAGTACTCAAGAAAAAAATGACCTCGTTGCGAATGTAACAAGTGAAGTGAAGCCTCTAGAGTTTCTTTATCAAAGCCAAATATCTACAGTTTTTCATGATCACGGCAATACTGATCAAAACACGCTTTTGAATTACCTCATTAAAGAAAAATTGAGTAAACCATGTTTTTGGTGGACTGAAGGTTCAACGAAGGTTGAACCATGCATGTTCATTACTAGTGGATTTCCTTCAATTGGTCAGTTTTCAGCCATGCTTGATGGCGGCTGGAAAAAGTGGAATTGGTAGGATAGAAGAATGAATTGGAACTATTTTACCTTTGCTAAATCGCACGCAGGAAAAGTACGCCCTTATAACGAGGATGCTCTGTTGGATATGACAGAACAGCATATTTGGGTGGTTGCCGATGGAATGGGTGGACACAGTGCTGGCGATATAGCAAGCCAGATGCTAGTGGATAGAGTCGCGCGCCACATGCAGGATGTCTCCAATACTAATATCGATGATATCCGAAGAGTGGTTCAAGAAGCGAACTTAGAAATTTACCAATACGCACAAAATCACTTAGACGGTAAAACGATGGGAACAACACTTGTTTTGTTGTTTATTCAGGATGGGTATTACCACTGTCTTTGGGTGGGTGATAGCCGAATTTACCAGCTTAGAAGTGGTAATTTGGTCCAAAAAACACGTGATCATAGTCAAGTCATGGACTTAGTGGATCAGGGCTTATTGGCATTTGAAGATGCCGAATCGCACCCTCTTGCAAATGTTATTACCAGAGCTGTTGGGGTCGACGAAAGTGTCACTATTGATCAAGTTTCAGGGCAGTTGGCTGACGGCGATCAGTTTCTACTCTGTAGCGATGGACTCTCTAAGGAACTTACGAGTGATGAAATTCATCGGACATTGTATGCAGACTCAGTCAACCAAGCTGGATTAGCGCTCATGCATTCGGCTTTGGTTCGGGGCGCAAGTGATAACGTAACTTGTGCTTTGATCAAAGTTCGCCAAGCGCAAACGGAGTGCGAAACAGTAACTAGAGAAGACGCGACGATACCTGTCTTTCTAAGAGGGAGAGCTTATGAGTAATGAAATGTTTGATTGGTATGAACAAGCGTTGGCTCCTATATCTCAAGAAAATCCTACAGGTATTGATCCTAGAGAGGATGTATCACCACAGTCTGCTTACTATCGGTTGAAAGATCAGCGTATGGCCGCCCGCAACGCTGAACGTAATGCTCTTATAGAAGAAGAAAGTATCTATACCCACAGTAATTTATGGCGAGTATTTATTGAAGATGTCCCAGAAATACTCACGAATCAGTCTAAAGATTTGGAATTTGTTGCCTGGCTTATAGAAGCCCTAACTCGATTGTATGGTTTTCGTGGTATGGGCGTTGGCTACAAACTCGCAACCAGTTTAATTGAGAACTTTTGGGATGATCTGTACCCAATGCCTGATGAAGATGGTATTGAGACAAGAATATCGGCGATTATTGGCCTCAATGGTATCGATAGTGAAGGAACACTTATTTTTCCAATTGCTTGTATACCATTGACTGACTTAGGCGTGGAGCAAGCTTATGCCTATTGGGAATATCAGCAAGCTATAGAGCTTGAGCGCTTAGACGAAGATAAGCGCCGAAATCGAGTCGAGCTTGGGGCTGTTGAGTTATCTGAAATTATAACTACGGTTAAGTCGACTTCTGATACGTTTTATCAAGAATTAATCACGGATTTGGAGTTCGCTACAGAATCATTTAATGAATTCAGTCAGCGATTAGATGAAGCGGTCGGTGATGTGACTCCTAGCTCTTATATATCAAAAAGACTTGAATCAATACACTCGGCATTAAAGCACCTTCTTGGAGATCGTTTTAATCAACCACAAGCAGTGATTGAAGAGCTAGAGGATCTTGATGAATCTTCTTCTGAACAACCGTTAAGTGCACAAAGTTGTGATGCATTATTAGCGACAAACATGAAATCACGAGAGCAGGCAATTAGACAATTGCAGCAAGTAGCTGATTTCTTCCGAGAGAGTGAACCTCACTCACCAGTTTCTTACTCCATCGAACAGATCATTCGTTGGTGTGGGATGCCTCTGCCGGAGTTACTGGCGGAACTTATCTCCGACGGGGATGCAAAGAAAAGCTACTTCCGTTTGGTTGGCATAGCAGAACAAAATGAAAATTAATAAAGGGAGAATGGTATGACGAGTATCCACTCGAAACTATCACGAGTACGGAAGCCTCGTGTCCACATTACCTATGATGTTGAAACTGAAGGTACAACTCTTAAGAAAGAACTGCCTTTTGTTGTAGGTGTAATGGGTGATTTCGCTGGTCAAAACACAGAAGCGTTGAAGCCATTAAAAGACCGCCGTTTTATTCAGATCGATCGAGATAACTTTGACGATGTACTCAAAAAAATGAATCCATCGGTGAAGTTTAAAGTTGCTAATAAGCTTGCGAATGACGATTCACAGTTTGAGGTCGATTTAAACTTTAAATCAATGCAAGACTTTGAGCCTGCTGCGATCGTAAATCAAGTTGATCCACTACGCCAATTGATGGAAACGCGTAATAAACTGCGTGATTTGATGACAAAAGTTGACCGCTCAGAAGAGCTTGAAAATATCCTAGAGGATGTTTTGAACAATACAGACAATCTGGCAAGACTTGCAGGCGAGTTAGATCTTGACAAGAAAGCGAAGTCAGATAGTACTGAAGGAGCGGAATAATGACGACTGAAGCTGAAAAACAGTTAGATCCAACAGTTAATGAACAGACAACTTCATTCTTAGATCAAGCTATTGGTGCGACTAAGCAGACCGAAGCTTCTCGTGCTGAGGAGCTGATTAAAACGCTCGCTGAAGAAGCAATGAAAGGGACAGTTACTTGGAACAAAAACCTAACAGTAACTTTTCGTGAAGCGATTAATTTGCTCGATAGGCAGATTTCTGATCAGTTGTCTGAAGTAATGCATCACCCAGAATTACAGAAACTCGAAGGTTCTTGGCGCGGCTTAAATTATCTAGTGATGAATTCAGAGACCAGCTCTACTCTGAAAGTTCGCATGATGAGCATGACCAAGAAAGAGCTACATAAAGACTTGAGCAAAGCTGTTGAGTTTGATCAAAGCCAGATCTTTAAAAAGGTTTACGAGTCTGAGTTTGGTAGTGCTGGTGGTGAACCGTATGGTGCATTGATTGGAGACTATGAGTTTACCAACCACCCAGAAGATATTGAGTCGTTACGCCTAATGTCAAATGTAGCGGCTTCTGGCTTCTCTCCATTCTTGTCCGCGGCTTCACCAGCACTATTCGGCTTTGATGAGTGGACTGAGCTGTCAAAACCACGCGACCTAGATAAGGTATTTGAATCACTAGAATACGCCCAATGGCGTTCGTTCCGCGAGAGTGCCGATTCGCGCTTCGTTAGTCTGACGATGCCAAAAGTCCTTGCTCGTTTGCCATACGGACAAGCTACCGCTCCAGTCGAAGAGTTTGGGTTTGAAGAGTTCGAAGTAGATCCTGTTTCAGGTATTGCTGTTAACGCTGAACATAACGACTACTGTTGGATGAACTCTTCGTATGTTCTTGGTGTTAAGTTAACCGACGCATTTTCAAAATATGGATTTTGTACTGCCATCCGTGGTGCAGAAGGCGGCGGTCGAGTGGATAACTTGCCAACGCATTTCTTCATGAGTGATGATGGCGACCCTGATATGAAGTGCCCAACAGAGATTGGTATTACCGACAGACGTGAGGCGGAGCTTGGTAAGCTTGGTTTCTTACCGCTTTGTCACTACAAAAACACCAACTATGCAGTGTTCTTTGGTGCGCAAACCTGTCAAAAACCAGCGAACCATGAATCCCCTGAAGCAACGGCCAATGCGGCCATTTCTGCCCGCCTACCTTATATGATGGCAACATCTCGTTTTGCGCATTATTTGAAAGTAATGGCTCGAGATAAAATTGGTAGCTTTATGGAAGCAGAAGACGTTGAGTCTTGGCTGAACCGCTGGATCCTAGGTTACGTCAATGCTTCTGAAGGCGGTGGTCAAGAGATCAGAGCGAAATACCCTCTAGCAGACGCTCGTGTTCAGGTTAAGGAAATTCCTGGCGCACCTGGTTCTTACAATGCCGTAGCATGGCTGAAACCTTGGTTGCAAATGGAAGAACTGACGACATCTTTGCGACTTGTGGCCAAGATCCCTCAGTCAGGTGGATAAGAAACGAATTGGCTGGTCGAAAGGCCAGCCATGACCAATCTTTATGTTCTAGATGGAATTAGCAGTGTCACTTAACTTTCGCGACCCTAGCAAGCTAAAACATGAGTTCAGTACCGGAGGCTACGCTGAACTTGATAGCCCGTGGTTGACTCGATTCAATGAATCTTCTGATCTTGTATCGTCAGCTCGAATTTGGCTAGAAGGTACACGTTCAAGAGATTTGGACAGCTTTCGTCATAGTGTGATGAACACAATTAACCGCATTGATGAGCTATTAGAATCTCAACTAAATGAAATATTACATCATCCTGAGTTTCAACAGCTCGAAAGGGGGTGGGTTGGAGTTAGGTATTTATGTGAACAGGTTGATTCTCGTTCATCGGATTCTGTAAAAGTTAAGGTTTTAACGGCGACATGGAATGAAATCAGTAAAGATGCTTTAAAAGCCATCGAGTTTGACCAATCAGCACTATTTAAGTTGCTCTATCAAAATGAATATGGGATGGCAGGGGGAGAACCCTTTGGTGTGGTGGTTGGAGATTATCAGCTTCGCTGTGATCCTAGTAAAAATTATTTTGATAGAGATCTGTCTGTGTTGAGTAAGATCTCTCAGTCTGCAGCTGCAGCATTCAGCCCATTTATCATGTCTGCATCGCCAGAGATGTTTGGTGTTGATAGTTTCGCTCAACTCTCTGCGATAAGAGATATAGCGGCCCAATTTGAACAGGAAGATTATGCAAAGTGGCGTAGTTTGAGAGACAACGATGACGCTAAATTTATTGGTTTGACTGCACCTAACGTCTTGTTCCGTCAGCCATACAAAAGTGATGGCTCGCGGAATGATAAATTCAATTTTCAAGAACACATCTACGACTCCAACCGAGATTTGCTATGGGGGAGTAGTGCGTACTGTTTTGCTGCCGTATCAATTAGAGCATTTCAGGAACATGGTTGGTTCACGCATATGCGAGGGATTAAACAAGGCGATTACAGTCAGGGTATTATCGTCGCTCCTACAAGGAGCAAGATGCGTGTTAATGGCAAGAATGATCGTGAAAGATGTCCGTTAAACTTGAAAATCTCTGAGAGAAAAGAACAAGAATTGTCTGAGTGCGGTTTTATTTCTATTTCTCCAATACCTGAGACCGATATGGTGGGGATGACCTCGAATGTATCTCTCTACAAGCCCAAACAATACGCAGAAAAGCATATTTCAACGAATGCAAAACTGACATCGATGTTGCAATACACATTGTGTGTATCGCGAGTCGCACATTATCTCAAGGTTATGGGGCGTGACAAAATTGGTGGGTATCAAGACGCAGAAAGCCTAGAGCGTGACTTTCAACGCTGGTTACATCAGTACACTACCGCATCAGATGAAGCGTCTGATGAGCTTCGAGCTAAATACCCCCTAAATGAAGCGAAAATTACAGTTCGAGAGAAAAGAGAAACTCCTGGACATTATTACTCAGTTATCCATTTGCGACCGCATTTTCAACTCGATCAAATGGTATCTAGCATTAAATTAATTACCGAATTATCACCAGAGCACATGGTGTAAGGAAATAACAATGACTCAATGGAAAAATGCTTTGTCCCAAGGCCTATTGCAACACGCTCTAGAGCAATTAATTGATGAAATTAAAGCAACCCCTAAAGATGCGAGCTTGAGAAGTTCCTTCATTGAGCTTCTTTGCATTGATGGGGACTTCGAGCGTGCGGACGCTCAGCTCATGCAATCGATTAAATTGTTTCCTGAGTATCTGCCTGGTGCAAGTCAGCTACGACATTTAGTGAAAGCAGCTCAAGCTAGAAAGGATTTTATCAATGGTGCGGCTAGTGCCAAAGTATTAGGTGATGAGGAATTAACTAAAGAGCTTGTTCGATTTAATCTTGCTCTCGGAAATCAAGAGTACGAAGAAGCGTCACGTCTATCGCATCGCATTGAAGAGCATCGCACTATTAAAGGGTTTAACGTAAACGGCACAAACTACGAAGATGCTAGAGATATTGATGATCGTTTAGGTGGTTACATTGAACTGTTTTCTACAGCAGGTAACTATTTTCTTGTACCCATATCGAGCATCCATACGCTAGAAGTTAAAGCACCTACTTCTTTGTTAGAGAGTATTTGGCGACCTGTCGAGTTTGATATCGATGGACTTGGTGAAGGCGAAGGCCATATGCCGTTGACATATGTTGACTCAGAGACCGATGCGCAAAAGTTAGGTCGAGAAACGGATTGGAAGCAGATTGGTGAGCAAGAATCTTTTGTTGGCTTGGGTCAAAAATGTTGGTTAGTCGGTGACTCAGCGCTTCCAATCTGTGATTTGACTACATTATTAGAACAGAAACAAATAGCGTAGAAATATCATGTCGTTAACCGTTTCTCTGCTCGACAAATTGATAGATAGTGATCCTCTCACTCGAGATGAGAAAGACTTCCCTGCAAGCCAGCAACAGATGTTGAGCAGCTTACTTAGAGATCTAGAGTCGATGCTGAATAGTCGTATTGGATGGAAAAATATTCCTGATGATCTTCTAGAGGTTCGTTATTCAATATTGAACTATGGGCTGCCAGATTTTTCCTCAATGCCCTATAGCAGCCAAGAAGGGCAGAATCAGCTTTGCGACATCGTTCATGATGCAATTAAAGAGTTTGAGCCGAGGTTAAGGAACCCTCATGTCCAGATTTCGGACGAGAAAAACGCTATTGATAGGGTATTGAGGTTACAGATAAATGCCACTTGCTTAATTGATAACAGTATTCATGAAGTGCGATTCAATTCTGAAGTAGAGCCGGTAAATTTAGGTATGAAACTGAGTAGAGCAAAATGAGTGAAGAGTTTCTCAAGTACTATAATCGCGAGTTAGCTTATTTGCGTCACAAAGGGCAAGAGTTTGGTGAGCAGTATCCCAAGATTGCCGCGAGACTTCGTATTAGTGAGGAACAGGTTGACGATCCACACGTAGAAAGATTGTTAGAAGGCTGCGCATTTCTAACAGCAAGGATTAGACAAAGCTTAGACAATAGTTACCCTCAGTTTACAGAGTCTTTGATGGGACAGTTATATCCGGATTTTCACGCCCCAATCCCGTCAATGTCAGTCATTAAAATGAGCTGTTCTAACTCCACTTCCTCTTATTTTGATGTAGAAGAAGGCGAGCGAGTTGTTATCGGTGCTACTGGATATCATGAATGCGAGTTTAGAACTTGTTATCCGGTCAGAATGTATCCTGTTGATGTGACCTCTGGCGTTTTTAAAAATGCGCCTTTCAAGCCAGTTGGCTCACGATGGGAAAGCAATGCTCATTCAGTTTTGAAAGTACAGCTCACGGCTCAAGATGAAGAGACTCCTCTTGGTGAAATGGGGATAGAACGGCTGCGCTTCTATTTAAACGGTCAATCTCAATTGACTTTTAAGCTCTACCAAATGCTGTTTCAAAACCTAATTGGTTTATCTGTTGTTGTGGATGGCAAAGAAGTTCGTCCTTTAACCAAAAGACATCTTTCTGAAGTAGGATTTTCAGAAGATGAGAAAGTTGTGCCATACAGTAAAAGAAGCTTTTCAGGAGCAAGATTACTTGTTGAGTATTTGCACTTTCCTGAGAAGTTTATGTTCTTTGATATCACCGAACTTGGATTATCTGAGCTAGATCTTGGAGAGCAAGTCGAACTGTATTTTTACTTTGATACCAACGATGACTGGCTTCCAAAGCAAGTGGACGAAGAAAGCTTAATGGTAGGTTGTGTGCCTGTAATCAACTTATTTAAAAGTATTATGGAGCCTAAGCGTATTCTACCAACTGAATACGATTACCACTTGTCTCCGCAATACCAAGAATCTGAAAGTAATGAGGTTGTCTCAATTTCTGACGTAACGTTGAGAAACTGGAACAAAACGTACCACAATTTGCCATGTTATCACGCTGGTGAGCACACGCATTATACAAACACTAGTGAGATTTATTGGTTGATGAGACGTGAGGATAAGAACTGGGCTGGTGGGTATGATGAGCCAGGTAGAGAAACTTACATTTCTTTTGTTGATAAAAAACATCAATTGTTCAGCCCGGATAGCCGGGAAAACTGGTTAATGTACGTGGAAGCTGAGTGCTGTAACCGCAACTTAGCGCAGAAACTTCCATTTGGAGGTGGGCTGCCGCAAGTATCTTTACCGGAGGTAAATGACAATTTCGAATCTGTTCGTTGTTTAGTTTCTTTATCAGAAACTATTCGGCCAGAAATGGATGAAAGCACACGATGGCAGTTAACTAAGCTTTTAACTTTAAACCATTTTACCGAGGAAGATGGTTTAGCAACTTTGAAGCAGACCCTTAATCTCTATGCATTTTCTGGGACAGCAGAAACGAAAGCGGTAATCGATGCTTTAACTAAGTTAGAGTTTGAGCCTACTACAGGAAGAATTAGTCAGAAAGGCAAAGTTGGATTTGCGCACGGTATAAAAATTATTTTGACGGTTTCTGATCAAATTTTACCTAAAGAGCAGATCTTTCTCTTAGGTAGTGTTTTATCTGTTTACTTCTCGCAATATGCTGAAATTAACATTTTTACGCAGTTAGAAATAAGAATTAAGTCCACGGGAAAGTCTTTCCACCTATGGCCCGCATTAACTGGCGATAAGGTGTTGCTATGAGCGCGGAACAATTTTATCGAGAATTAAAGCAACATCCATTGTTTGAAGCGATTCATCTTATTGAACACGAAGTTCTGCAAGCAGAGGCGCAAATAGGAACAGATGCGTTACCGAAGCATGAAAAGCTAAACTTAAAGGTTAATCCATCATTAGGTTTTGAAAATGCTCAGCTTTGTGAACTGAAAAATATAGATGACAGCAAGTTAGAGATTGAGACCAATTTAATAGGCCTAACGGGTGAGCAAGGTGTGCTTCCCCAGCACTATAGTGAATTAGCTTTACATCGCCAAAAAGAAGGCGATACGGCTATGGTGGACTTCTACGATATTTTCAATCATCGCTTATTATCTCTTTATTATCGATGTTGGCAACTGAGTCAGCTGACTGTTCAGTCTCGTGCGCATGCGCAGGGCGCGCGTTCGCCGTTAGAAAGCTGTAAATCGGCATTAACTGGGAAAGGGAGTTCACTGTCCCGGCACTATGGTGGTGTGTTTGCTTCACCAGTGAGAAGTAAAGGTGGACTGAAAAGTATTCTTGAATGTTTATCTGGATGCCAAGTAAAAGTTCATGAATTTCAAGGACAATGGTTACACCTTACGAAAGAAGAGCAAACACGCCTTGCATCCCGAACTATGCCTGAAGGGCAGTTTGCTCAACTTGGTTTAGGAGCGTCTTTGGGTTCGAAAGCATGGAACATCAACGCGGGGACAACAATAGAATTTCTGCCAAAAGATAAACAGCTAGTTAGTAAATTGCTTCCTAACCAACCCAATATAGCAATCATTAAGAACGCTGCTTATGAGTTGATTGGAAAACATAAACAACTGAAGTGGCAGCTCACCACCAAACATAGTTTGCTACCACAAGCTTGTTTATCGAAACAGCAGGGGCAGTTAGGTATTGGTTCTGTGCTTAAAAAACACGAACGTACAAAAGATCGAACTATAACAATTACTATTTAAAGGAAATGTAATGGCTTCACTCTCACTTTCAGCGTTGGTCGAAAGATTGTCTCCTCAGGCTAAGGAAACACTTGAACAGGCAGCTGCGATGGCAAGCTCCCGAACTCATCACAGTATTGAAATGTCTCACTGGTTAATGATGATTATCCGCCATCCTGACGATATTTACTCTGAAGTTTTTGACGAATTTGATGTCGATAAAATCAAGGTTGAAACCGATATTCAAAAGGCATTAGAAAAATACAAAACAGGATGCCAGTCGGTGCCTGGGCTATCAGCTCATACGGTGACTGTTATGCAAAATGCCTTGTTGTCTGCAACCATTGAATTCAATCAAGAACAGTTGGGGTGCATCCATCTTTTATTTGCCTACTTGTCTGATGATACGTTAGTCAACATGGCTGGTTCGATTAGTCCTGAACTAAACAAGATAGAACCATCTCGCTTATTGAACTTTAAAGAAAGTAATGCGCCTCAATCAAGATCGAATGACTTAGCGCAGTCAAACGCGAATTCCGCCTTGAATCAATTTACAACAGACCTTACTGAGCAAGCTAGGGAAGGTAAAATAGATCCGGTGATTGGTAGAGATAATGAAATTCGCCTAATGATCGATATTTTATTAAGACGCCGACAAAACAACCCGATTCTTACGGGAGAAGCTGGTGTTGGAAAAACAGCCGTTGTTGAAGGTTTGGCGCAAAAGATCATTGATGGCGATGTACCTCCCGCTCTGCAAAATGTGGCAATTAAGTCTCTGGATTTGGCGTTACTGCAAGCCGGCGCAGGCATGAAAGGTGAGTTTGAAAACAGGCTTAAGAACCTTGTTAAGGAAGTAAACGACGCTCCACAGCCTATTATATTGTTCATTGATGAAGCTCATGGCCTAATTGGCGGTGGTGGGCAAGCGGGCCAAGGTGATGCGGCGAATATTCTGAAGCCAGCATTAGCGAGAGGTGAACTCAGAACGATCGCAGCAACAACGTGGGCAGAGTATAAAAAGTATTTTGAAAAAGATGCAGCTTTAACTAGGCGTTTTCAAGTCGTAAAGGTTGATGAGCCTGCCCCTGAACTCGCGATCGAAATGTTACGAGGCTTACTTGATGTAATGGCACAACACCACGATGTTCATATCACTAACCAAGCTCTCAATGCAGCGGTCCAACTGTCAGCTCGATACATTAATGGTCGTCAACTGCCAGATAAAGCGGTTTCTGTTTTGGATACGGCCTGTTCTCGAGTTGCGTTAAGTCAGTCATCTACACCGGGAGGCCTAGATGCGAAAAGAAACAAACTTAAAGCAAAGCAAGCTGAGTATGAGCATCTTAGCCAAGAGAGTCGGCTAGGAGCATCTCTTGATGTGCAGCTGCAAGGTGTCCGAAAAGAGATTGATGCGCTATCTAATGACATTATTGAATTAGAAGTACTTTGGGAAAAAGAAAAAGAATGGGTAAATGAAGCTAAGTCACTTAGAACCCAAATAATCCAGGAGGGTTCTGAAACTGCTAGAGACAAGTTACAAGAGCTTGAAAATAACCTTTCCGCTAACTCACAGCCCTTAGTTTTTTCGCATGTAAATGAAGCGCTAATCGCAGAAGTTATTTCGGATTGGACCGGTATACCGCTAGGTAAACTTCAGGATGATGAAATCCAAGCAGTATTGGGTTTGAAAGAAAGTTTGTGTAAGCGAGTTGTCGGGCAGGATCACGCTTTAGAGCTCATGTCTGAAGTGATAAAAACCGCGAGTGCGCAGCTCACGGATGAGACACGACCAAATGGTGTATTTCTCCTAACCGGACCAAGCGGAGTGGGTAAAACCGAATCGGCTTTGGCGATTGCAGAGAAAGTCTATGGTAGTGAAGAAAATGTCACGACTATCAATATGTCGGAATTTAAGGAAGAGCATAAAGTCTCATTGCTATTAGGTTCTCCTCCTGGTTATGTCGGTTATGGAGAAGGAGGTGTACTGACTGAAGCTGTTAGACGTAAACCTTATAGTGTAATTCTCCTCGATGAAATGGAAAAAGCGCACCCTGGTGTTCAAGATATTTTTTATCAGGTGTTTGATAAAGGCTCAATTAAAGACGGTGAAGGTCGAGATATAGACTTTAAAAACACTATTATTATTATGACCGCGAACACAGGGACCGAAACGACGATGTCTTTGTATTCTGATCCTGATTTATCTCCTGAGCCGTCAGCACTAAAAGATGCTTTACGCGATGATTTGTTGGTCGACTTTAAACCTGCATTTTTAGGGCGTGTGAACGTATTACCTTATTTGCCTCTATCAAGAAAAGTATTGATAGAAATAACAAAATTAAAGTTGGATAAAATTACGACTCGTATTCGTAAGCACTATAACGCTGACCTGTTTTTTGATGAGGAACTAATTAATGATATTGTAGACAATAGCAATGAGTCTGGCAGTGGTGCGCGTGTGGTACAAACAACCATAGAAAATACATTGCTTCCGAAGATTTCTCATGAAATATTGCATGCAATTCTTAATGATAAGACGTTTGATGAAATTATTGTTAAAGGTACAACTAGTGGACTTGATGTCTCAATAGTTTAACATCCTTTACACTCTCAATAATAATTGGGAGTTGGTTCATATTAACTATTATTTTTTATAAAAAACGCTTAAATTAAATCTTATTTAAAGATATAACAGGGCGTATTTAAAATGAAGTTTTTGATACATTAATCACTAATTATCACCAAACGTCAGATAATTAAATTACTACGATATATGTCAATTAATAATGCTATAGGAGATTAGCATGCAGTCTAATACGTATCTTAAATACGCAGATATTAAGGGTGAGGCAACAGCCGAGCAATACAAAGATTTGATTACACTACTATCTGTAGATTGGAGTGTAGGTCGTGAGATCTCATCATACACTGGTACAGCGATGGACCGTGAAGCGAGCGCTACTCGTCTATATGATTTGACTATCACTAAACTTCAAGACCGTTCTTCTCCTGACTTATTTAAAGAAGCGACGATTGGTAAAGGTAAACCAGCGGTTTTCCATATTACTAAGCAGGGTGAGAAGGTTGAAGAGATCATGAAGATCGAACTGACTGATGCGATGATTTCTAACTACTCAGTTTCTATCCAAGACGATCGTCCAGTTGAAACTATCACAATTTCTTACACAGAAATGATGATGACAGTGACTCCTACTGACGATAAGAACAACACTTCTGCTCCATTGGTATACGGCTACAGCGGTGTTAAAGGTCAACAAATGTAATTTTCATGCGGGGGAGTATTCCTCCGCATTTTTTTGAAAGAAGTATTTAATGAAAAGAGCAACTCAAGATAACAATTTCATCCGAATTTCTTCCCCATTCGGTAAAGATGCCATCATACTAAACTCGTTTGAGTATAAAGAAGAGATCTCAGAACTTTTTTCATTGCGTGCTAAAGCTTACTTTAATGATCAACGAAGTGAGTTAAACGAAATTATTGGTAAGGAAGTTACCATTACCCTTGAAAATAATGAGGATGTTTCTTCAAATCCTCGTTATATGCATGGTTACGTTTCTGCTGCAAGATTAGAAGGGAAAAGGGTTTCTAATACACATAAAGGCGAAAATTATAAAAACATAGAATTATTAATAGAGCCTAAATTACGTTTCGCTGAATATCGAAAAAATTGCAGAATATTTCAGCATAAAGATATAAAGGAAATTATCTCTGAAGTACTATCGGAGCATAGTGTTGCCTTTAGTTTTGAGCTAACCAAGTCCTATCCTAAATACACGTACAAAGTACAATATGAAGAATCAGATCTTGAATTTGTTCGACGTCTGTTATCGGAAGAGGGGCTATCATTTTGTTTTACACATACTAAGTCTGCCCATACGCTCAATATTTTTGATGACATCAGTTTTTATAAGCCGGGTACTGAGTTTTTAGTCGATTTTGATACAGGTACGGCGAAATCTAGCCACATTTCTTCTTGGCATGAAACGCAAATTCTGACTACTAAAGCGAGTCAAAAGTCAGGCTATAACATGCTCAAGCCTTCTTCGAATCCTAAAAATACTGCAAAGGGTGAAAGTGATTTTTTTACAGTACCTGGAAGCGAGTATTTTGAATACATGGGTGAAATGGAGAGCAATGATCAATACGCACTGAGAAACACGCATGCAATAGAAGCACTACAGCAAAATGCATATTTGTGTCGTGGCGAGGCTACGTGCAGAACATTCAGTGTGGGCAAGTGCTTCAAGTTTAAAAAGCATGAAGATAAATCTCGAGTCGGCAAAGAATATGTACTGTCTTCTGTTTTTTTGTCTGCTGCTGTTTATAACCAGACTGGTCAAGGTGGGACCGGTGCGCAAGGTGTCAAAGTCTCGTTTAGTTGTGTTGACTCAAAGACAATCCTGCGTCCTTCAGTTAACTACCCGAAACCTCAGATGAAAGGTTTGCAAACCGCAGTAGTTACGGGGAACAAAGATGGTGAAATTTACATAGACAAACATGGCCGTATCAAAGTTCAGTTTCACTGGGACCGTGTTGGTAAATACGATGTAAATAGTTCATGTTGGATTCGTGTTGCGCAAAATATTGCAGGTAACGGATGGGGGTCGGTGTTTCACCCTAGAGTCGGACAAGAGGTCATCGTCGAGTTTGTTAACGGAGACCCTGATCAACCAATCGTTACGGGGTCACTATATAACGGTAGTCAACTCCCTCCTTACGCTTTACCAGAGCAAAGTTCTCAGAGTGGTTATAAATCACGCTCTGTACAAAAAGGTACATCCAATTTTAATGAGTTGCGCTTCGATGATAAGCCTGGTGAAGAGCACATTTATCTTCATGCTGAAAAACTGTTCCAAATGCTAGTTGAAGACTGTGTTGATATCGCCGTTGAAAACAGTAAAACCGAAAAAGTGACCAATGATGTTAATCAAGAGGTTGGTCAGAACGCGAGCTTGAAAGTAGGTAAAAACTTTTCGAATGAAACGGGTGAAGTACTGTCTTTTAATGCAGGAAAGAGCGTCGAGATCAAAGTAGGTGGTGCTTCTATTCAGATGTCTAGCTCTGGAGAAATCAATATCAAAGGTAATAAAATATCCATTAACGGCTCAGCTATTGCTCTTAAAGCTGGGCAAATTTCATTGAACTAAGGTGACTTAAAGTGGGTAAACCAGCCGCAATTTTGGGCAGCTTTCATCTTTGCCCTAAAAAAACAGGAAAGATACCGCATGTCGGTGGTCCCGTCGTTGTTGGTTCACCAAACGTAACGATTGGCGGGATACCTGCGGCAAGACAAGGCGACAAGCTTATTTGTATCGGTCCTCCGGATAGTATCTCTGCAGGTTCTTCTAGCGTAACAATCAACGGTAAACCAGCCGCGAGAGTCGGCGATTCAACGTCTCATGGTGGCAAAATTCTATCTGGTATGCCTACGGTTTTAATCGGAGGCTAGATGCCACTCGCATTTCAAACGCATCTTCTATCCTTTAATGGCCGTTCACACACCGTTCGCGAGATAGCTGATGATTCTTTTAGATTGTCCGAGGAAATCCGACCCCCTGACTTTGCTCAATCAATAGATGAGCATATATTAAGCCTCGTGCGCTCTGAGCGCGAGAGTCTTGAGCAAGCTGATATCAAGGGGAATCTCTGTGTTCTTTTACCATCTTCGGTGGACAAAAGTTTGCTTAAAGCATTGATAAGCGAGCTTTCTATTTTCGTTGGCCAAACTGTCAATACTGAAATTTACTTTTATCCTTATGGCCAAGCTGCATTTTTGATGGCACTAAATCGGATAAATCGTGAAGTTAATGAAACGCAAGCGACTTGGATACTGGCTATAGAGGTTACGAGTGATGTAGAAGGGCATGTCAAACCTCAAAGCTCTATCATTTTAACCAAGTGTTTTTTTCGACATTCAGGTCTTGTGCCTGATGTTGTTCGAATTGATTTAGATGCCAAACAACAACGCATCGCCGTGGACAAGGTGTTTAAGCAATTAGGAGTAAGTTGTGAACATCCACTCAGTCAATTGTATTTATCCGTTAATAAGGAAGAACCGCAATGGTTAAACTCAATGCAATTCTTGTCTCCGTGGGTGACCGATCAAACTCAGTATCAATTTGTTGATATCAAACTTGGCGGATTGGGTGCATGTGGCGGCGTTTTAAAAGCGTTAGTGATTGATGAGCTTCAAAGAAGCAGCCCCTGCCCAGACTTTCACGTGTTGCAAGCGGACATCGAGTCAGATGGCTATGCGGTAGGAGTAATATACAATTGGCGTAGTTAATAGGTCTGGCTATTGCTTTTCCTTCTAGTAGTAGCTGAGGTTTTAGTGATGCAAATGTTATGGGGGATTGACTCGAAACTGGCCCTTTAATGATGTTTGGACAATGACTAGGCGCAGCTTGCTTTTCAAAATAGCTTTGCTCACCGCGTTTTTACAGTGTTCTTCTCGCTTTCTGATTAAATAGCCAGCCATAGAACACAAACCACATGAAAAGCTGTTCGACTCAAGATATCCTTACCGAAATTAAATAACTTGAGTTTTGGCTTGTTCGAGATCCCACCCGTGACGCATTCCTTTTTATAAACGGTACATGGACTCTGACAGAAGCAAGCCTACTCATAGAATTGGCGGAAAGTGAATTCGAATGAAGTTTATCCACACCTCAGATTGGCATCTTGGTCGACAATTCCACAACGTATCACTACTCGAAGATCAACAAGCAGTACTCGAACAACTGATTAACTATATTGAACGCAACCCCGTCGATGCAGTTGTAGTGGCGGGAGATATCTATGACCGTTCGGTGCCACCAACGGTTGCAATAGAACTGTTAAATCGAGTCGTGAAACGCATTTGTACCGAGTTAGAAACACCAATGATATTGATATCTGGCAACCATGATGGTGCAGAAAGGTTAGGTTTCGGCTCAGAGCAAATGAAAAATGCAGGTCTCCATATTGTTAGCAACTTTGAAGAGATGCTCACTCCCATCATCATAAAAACGGACTCTGCGGACGAGGTCGCGTTTTATGGTATGCCTTATAACGACCCTGAACAGGTCAGGTTTGCCTACAAAGCCTCGGTATCCACTCATGATGAGGCTCATCAATTGCTTGTTGAGCAAATTAAAGAGCGCTTTATCTCTAAGCAAAAGCGCGTGCTCGTGAGTCACTGTTTTGTTGATGGGGCTATCGAGTCAGACTCTGAACGACCATTATCTATTGGTGGTTCTGATCGCGTGAGTCATGAACACTTCTTAGATTTTGACTACGTCGCACTTGGTCATTTGCATCAGCCTCAAAAGAAAGGCGCAGAGCATATCCGTTACTCTGGCTCTCTCATGAAGTATAGCTTTGGTGAACAGAACCAGAGAAAAGGTTTCACGTTAGTTGAACTGGACAAGAAAGGATTCGTTTCTGCAAAGCATATTGATCTTACGGCTCCTCATGAAATGCGTATTGTAGAGGGCGAGCTGGATAAAGTTATTGAGCAAGGGAAAACAGACCCCAAGAATGAAGATTATTTGTTAGTTCGTTTGATGGATAAACATGCGATTTTAAACCCAATGGAAAAACTTCGTTCAGTGTATCCAAACGTTTTACACCTTGAGAAACCTGGCATGTTAATTGGGGTAGAGCAGGAAATGGCGCAAGCAAAGTTGGCGCGAAGCGAAATTGATATGTTCCGAGATTTTTTTATTGAGGCGCAAGATAGCCAGTTGTCTAAAGAGCAAGAGCAAGCTGTTACTGACATTATTAAGCAATTATCACAGCAATAGGGACCAAAGATGAAACCAATTAAACTAACCATGCAAGCCTTTGGTCCGTTTGCAAAAACTGAAATCATTCATTTTGAGAAGCTTGGCAGTAACCCTCTATTTTTGATTAATGGTCCTACAGGTTCCGGTAAAACGTCGATCTTAGATGCCATTTGCTTCGCCCTTTATGGTGAAACCACAGGTAATGAGCGACAAGGTATTCAGATGCGGTGTGACTTATCCGCGCAAGACTTACCAACCGAAGTAGTTCTCGAATTTTCGTTACACGGCAAACAATACCGAGTTGTTCGATCCCCTGAGCAGGAAGCGCCCAAGGCCCGTGGTGAAGGGATGACGATTAAAAAGCACACTGCGGCTCTTTATGAACTCGGTGAGACTGAAACGCTTATCACCAGCAAGACGACTCAGGTTAAAACTGAAGTTAGCAATATTATTGGCTTGAATGAAACTCAATTTCGTCAAGTTATGGTGTTGCCTCAAGGAAAATTCCGAGAACTGTTGCTTGCTAGCTCTAAAGAGCGTGAAGAAATTTTTGGCCAGCTCTTTCAAACTGACATATATAAAAAAATTGAGTACGCGCTCAAAGATAAAGCGAGTGCAATTAGTAAAGCGAAAGGCGAATTTGATAATCAAATTCGAGGTGCTTTACAAGTTGCAGAAGCGAGTTCTGAACAAGAACTATTACAACAACTGGAACAAGTAACTAAGCAATTAGAGTCTGATAAAAAGAATGAGCAAGCAGCGTTAGATAAGCTCAATACTGCTAAATCTGAATTGCAAAAAGCGGAAACCTTGAATGGAGAGTTTTCGAAACGAGAGCAAGCAGAAAGCGCACTCAAGCTGCATCTAGAACACTCAGATTCGATAAAAGCTCGTCAACAGCAATTAGAAAACGCTAAAAATGCCAATAAGATAGAGTTGCCCTACATCTCATTACAAAATGCAAAAGCTCAAACGCAAGAGCTTAGGCAAAAAATCGTAGCTTTGGAAGAGAGTCTCGAAAAAGCTAATGTCGTTGCGAGAGAACAAGAAAACTTGCAGCAAAGTGCAAAAGAGGCAGCGGCAAAGGTCCCGCAGTTAACGCAACTGCAGTATCAGCTTGAAAGTATGAAAAACAAGTTGGTCGAGAAAGACAATTTGGAAAGTAAAATAACGGCGGGTTATCAACAAAAACAACAATTTGAAGCAACGTTAAAACAGTACATAGAACTAAAAGATAAGTTAACGTTACAGGCCCAGCAGGGACAGAAGGAGCTAGAGAAAGCACGAGTTGATGTTGCGCTTATTGGCAGCATCGATGCGGAAATAAAACAAAAACAACGGCTGCTACAGGATCTACAAAAGCTGCATGATCTTACTTTAGAGCTCTCTAAACTCAATGCGCTAACTGTAGGTAAGCAGCAGTCACTAAACGAAGCCAGTCAGCGCTATATGCAGTATCAACAAGACGCTGATACGATAGAGCTTAAGTGGCACAACGCTCAAGCAGCAGTATTAGCGCAGCGACTAAAAGCAGGTGAAGCATGCCCGGTGTGTGGTAGCGAAACGCATCCTAACCCCACAACGTTTGTTGAAGAAGCCGTTACAAAAGAGCAAGTTCAGGCGGCTAGAGCGAAAGAGCGAGAAGCTCAAACCTTGTTGAACCAACTAAGCAATCAGCTAGAACAACATAACGTTGTCATTAGTCAGTATCAGAATCAGTATAACCAGTTGAAAGAGGAGTTGGGTGAGTATGCTACATCTGAGATCTCGACGGTTCAAAATGATTTGCAAGCGCTTAATGCTCAACTCCTACGTCTACAAGCTATTGATATTGAAAAACTAGAAAGCAACGTTGAACAGCTTAATCAACGCTGCGTCGTGGGTGAAAATAAAATTCATGAGCTGCAGAATCAAATGGCGGCAAATGAATCAACCGTTAAAGCGAACCAAGAACAATTGGCTCAATTACAAGCTTTTATTGACCCAAAATACAGTTCCGCTGACTTGCTTGAACGTGAAATTTTGCTGACAAAAGAGCAAATTCTGAGTTTGAACACAGGCTTAGAAAAGGCGCAAAACGCTTTGCAGCAAGCGATATTGGAGAAATCAAATGCGGAAAGTCACTTAGCGACGAACAAGCAGTGGTTATCTGAGTCAGAGCAAAAACTTAGCCAAGCAGAATTAGCGTGGAATGAGGCACTACAGGCGAGTAAATTTGAAGATGAAAGCCATTATCTAAGTAGTCGAGTGGGAGATGATGAACTTCAAGCCTGGCAGCAAGAAATAGACAGCTTCAAACAGGCACAAACCAAGCTTGAGCAAACACTACATGATTTAAATCATGCATTGAAAGATCTTGAAAGGCCTAATTTAGAGTCGTTTAACGACAGGTTAACCACTCTGCAGGCGCAATATATTGAAGTAAGGAATCAACTTGATACCACACGCTCAATATTTGAACGTCTTGAAAAGGTTCGTAAAGATATTGCCGTGTTGCATGAGAAAAATAGTAAGTTAGAAGAAGAATACAAAGTCTTTGGTACGTTGTACGACGTTGCTAGCGGTAAAACAGGCAGCAGGGTTAGCCTACATCGCTTTGTTCTTGGTGTACTGTTGGATGATGTGCTGATTCAGGCCTCTCAACGCTTAAGCCTTATGAGTAAAGGGCGCTATATTCTTGCTCGAAAAACAGAGGGCTTCAAAGGCGCTGCGGGTCGCGGCTTAGATTTAATGGTTGAAGATGGCTACACAGGAAAAACGCGTGATGTTGCGACACTTTCCGGCGGTGAATCATTTATGGCAGCGCTTGCTCTGGCACTTGGTTTGTCGGATGTTGTGCAATCCTATAGTGGCGGTATCCGTTTAGACACTTTATTTATTGATGAGGGCTTCGGTAGTTTAGACCCAGAGTCTTTAGATCTTGCTATTCAAACGCTAGTGGACCTGCAACAGACTGGGCGCATGATCGGTGTTATTTCTCACGTTTCTGAGCTGAAAGAGCAAATGGCGCAGAGGATTGATGTTGAACCATCAAGACTTGGTTCAACGGTGTCGATTAAATCTCAATGTCGCTTCGCTGTCTAATTCAGTGATTACTGTTAGATCAAAAAGCCCCTATTGTTAGGGGCTTTCTGACTAAGTCGCTACTGTTCGCAAAAGTGGCCTTCTTTTGGCGATTGGGTAATCGCATATTCGCCATCGAGGTTGCGATAAACAATCGTGTTCCAAACAGAGCCATCATCCAATTCAAACTCAATAGCATAGTTGACGCCGCTAACGATTTGCGCGTGAACATTCAGTATTTGTTTAAACGACGCTATTGTGTCCATTTTCTTTAAAACAAAGGCCATTGCCTTTTGTGCATCAGGGGTCGCGTTAAACTCATTCCACCCACCTGGCATGTTTCCTTGTGCATTACATACATCTGCCGAGGTCGTTAATTGTGTCGTTTCGCTCGGCTTTTCCTGCTGACAACCTGCAAGTAACACCAAAAGTGCACAAACTGACACTGTTTTTAATTTCATAACAATAACCTCTGTCTATAACGCAACGTATTATAGGAGGGTGATATGCCTACGAATGTCTATGTTGTGCAAAGTTTCTATATGCATAGGGTTAAATGCTGACAAAATGTACAAGCATGGTCAGCTTGTAAGTCAAAAATAGAGCAATCTTGTTATCGATTTGCTGAGATGACGAGGTTTCGGTGTTCAGCGCGCTATTGATGATGAAGAATTGTGATGTGTACCTATGAGGGCGATGGTGCGGCTTAGTGATCGATTTGTTATCTTCTAGAGTAAAATCAATCACTAATTAAAATTTAGGTGTTGTATGAAATCGATAAAAATATTTTTACTTTTGTCACTTGCAACTTTATTTGGTTGTACCTCGAAGCCGGATGGGGTGGAACCCGTCAATAATTTCGATTTAGAGCCATATCTAGGTAAGTGGTACGAAATTGCACGCCTAGACCATTCATTTGAGCGAGGCTTATCCAACGTTACCGCTGAGTATCAGGTTCGCGAGGATGGTGGGGTTAAGGTGATAAACCGTGGATATTCCGAAGAAGAGCGACAGTGGTCAGAAGCTGAAGGCAAAGCTTATTTTGTTGAAGATAAAACGGTTGGACACTTAAAGGTTTCCTTTTTTGGGCCAATATACTCTTCTTACATTGTTTTTGAGCTAGGTGAAAACTATGACTATGCGTTTGTTTCCGGTTACAACCACGACTACTTGTGGCTATTGTCTAGAACTCCTAATGTTGATGAGAAAGTAGTGGAGCGCTTTAAGTACGTAGCTAAAGAGAAAGGTTTCGCTATCGACGAGCTCATTTTTGTTGAACAAGAGAAACAACGGCAGCTTTAAGTTCATCAGCGTGGCTGAAAAAGCGGACAGAGGGGAAGCTTCCTAATTAAGAGCTCAGTTTGTCATTTCGCTTAACAGTAATTTGTTACGGCGTAACTTAATGTGGTCAAAATGGATATAGCCCCATCATTTGTGATTACTCGTGATGGGGCTTATATAAATTTGAGTGAGCGTCGAAAGGTTGCTCTATCAACAAACGGTTATGGTTTACTTAATCAAACGAACGATCAGGGAACCTGGTGCTCGAATAGATTCAACATTGTGGCTAAGTACTGTGCCGCTTGTTGGGGCGGTGTAGCGTTTAATCTCAGCGCCAAAGCTGTCGTATTGAATCGCAAGAAGTTGACCTTGCTCGACAAAATCCATCAAACTGACATGAGGCAGTACAAAGCCGCCGTGTGTCGCTTTCACACTGATGATTTCGTTTCCTTCCAAGCATGACGTAATAGGGTCCATATCACCTTCAACAATGTTATGCTTTTTCAGCACATTAAAAATGCCTGTTACAGTTCGACTGATAAGTTCTTGCTCGGTGTATCGCCCCATACCTACTTCAACAGTAATGCTTGGGACACCATGGTTATTCCAGACCGTTTCAAGGACGCCAGCATCTCCAGGATCATTTAAAATCGCATCAGGATTAATGAGGCGAGCCATTTCTAATGATTGCTCGATTCGGAAATCTGCAAACACGTAAAGTGGATAGGCAGCACCACTGGTTTGAGTGTGAACGTCAATGGCTAAATCAGCATTTGGCTTGAGCAAATCATTCCACAATGCATATAAGTAACGTTGGGCCTCATTGCCGTTTTGGTCACCAGGAAAAAAGCGGTTTAAGTTTGCAGGAGACGCATCAGGGTCTGCGGAATAGAAATCGCGGCTGTGGTTTAGCATACCAGGCATGTTAATGGTTGGAACAATAGTGACAGTACCAGCGACTTCAGTGCCGATGAGCTCTCGAGCAGTTTTCTGCGCTGCTAACACACCATTGTACTCATCACCATGAACCCCTGCGGTAATCATGATCTTCTTGCCAGGTTTTTCACCTTTGAACACTAGCACAGGTAGGTGTTGCCACTGAGAGAGAGCATTCGTTGCGATGCGAAACCAAAACTTATGCTCGCCCGAATTTAGGTCTGCTACATTGAGAGATTGAATCACTTGATGACCTTGAATCACGTCATCGAGAAATTGTGTTGCCATTAAAGTTACCACTCCAAAACCATAAGCTAATCTAAAACCTTAGCGTCGTCATACCATGAATATTAATAAGGCGAGAACATGTCTCGCCTTAATTACCAATTGGTTTCGTTTTACGCAAAACCCATAATATGAGCTGCGATAACGACGATACTTGATAGGGTAAAGAGTAATAGAATAAATCGCCAGCAGAATTTTGCCCAGTCACCCCAGTCGATACGGCAGACACCAAGCGTTGCCATGAGAGATGCCGAAGTAGGGACGATAACGTTAGTAAAGCCATCGCCAAGTTGGAATGACAAAACTGCCACTTGGCGTGTAACGCCTGCAATGTCTGCCAGAGGGGCCAGTAGAGGCATCGTTAGTGCCGCTTGTCCAGAGCCCGAAGTGACGAAGAAGTTGAAGATAGATTGGAATACATACATTAACCATGCCGCAGCCACGTCAGGAAGCCCGCTAATCACGCCGCCAGCACTGTTTAGAATTGAGTTCAGTACACTCGCTTCATCAGTTGTACCACCACCAAGGATCAACAATACACCTTTTGCACAACCCACTAATAGGGCAGGTGCAAGCATAATAGCTGCACCTTCTTTAAATGCATCAGCTGCGCAGTTCAGCGTCATACCGTTCAGGCGGAAAATCGTACCGATGATCGCGACAACAAAGCCCATAGTGAAAAATTGAGAAGCGATTTCTGGGATGTACCATGCGTTAGCGACCACGCCCCAAACGACCCACACCGTGGTCGCAATAACCGTAAGGATAACGAGTGTGTCACCTAGGTTCCAACGAGAATCTTGATTGCCAAGCTCTTGCTGACGGAAATACTGGTCTGTGCGATGGCTGTAAGAAAGTTTAGGATTTGACTTCACACGAGCGGCGTAGATCATTGTGAAAGCGATACCGATTAACGTAAAGCCAGCCCATAACCCCATGCGTACTGTCATGCCGGATAAAACAGGTACACCAGCAATGCCTTGCGCAATAGCTACGGAAAAAGGGTTCATCCAAGAAGTAGCGAAGCCAATTTGAGTCGCAACATAGGTAACCATTACCGTAGTGATACCATCATAACCAAGGCGAACCATAAGCGGCGCGATAATAATCGCAAACGCTACGGCTTCCTCACCCATACCAAATACCGCACCGCCTAGCGAGAACAGCAAAAATAGCACTGGAATGAATAGCGCTTCGTTACCTTTGGTCTTATCGATAAGGCGCAGGATACCGTTATCGATTGTGCCTGTGCGCATTACAACGCCGAAAGCACCGCCGATAACCAACATGAACATAATCACGCCGATTGCGCTGCCCCATTTAGAGCCAGAAACTAGCCCTTCGAAAGGGAAGTTCATCAAACCAATGCCACCACCAGAAGCAAACAGGCCAACTTTGTTGTAAACCAATTCACCGTTTTCGTCGGTTGCATAAGAGAAAGAAGAAGGATCGATAACTGTGCGAGTTTTTTCTGCACCGTCGACCATGTAGGTCACCTGTTGGCTATCAAAATGACCAGCAGGAATTAAGTAGGTAAGAATCGCAGCAAGAATACCAACAATGAAGATCAAAATGAGGGTATCTGGCATCTGCCACGACTTAGGGGTAGCAACCGAGTCTGCTGGTTGCGCATGTGTGTGAGACATAACTTACTTCACGTCAAATTCAATAAAGCATGAAATATCGATAAAATAGAATAAAAAGTCAATATTAATGCTTATGTTGAACTATAAATTCATCAAATATTTGAAGTGAAGTTAATTTGATTGTTTTGTGGTCAAATGTTAGGTTAATGTTTCAATATGCGTTGAGTTTGGATGATTCACGAGCTTTCATAGTACATCTACAGGTGATCTAATCACTTGATTTCTGTCTGTTCTGCATAAAAAGCAGCGACATCACGAAGGTCTTCATCATTTAACATTTTTAACTGTGCTGCCATCATTTCTGCAAGTGGCCCTTTACGCTCACCGGCTTGATAAGATTTCATTGCATTGTAAAGGTACTGAGCATTTTGACCAGCCAGGCTTGGATAGGTGTTGTTCGTTGCGATGCCTGTAACACCGTGACAATAGACACAGCTAGGTGATTTGATTTTACCTTTATCAGCATCACCAAACGGCTCGGCATGGATAGCGGAAGAGAAAATAAAAGAGATTAGAAGTACAAATCTGAGCATGGAGGTTATCTATTCGCTAAAAATCATGCCGATACAATAAAGCTTCCCCTTAGGGGAAGCTCAATGATCAAAATCAAATTAAAGTAGAGATTTTATACTTGATAAGAAAGTGTCGATGTCTTTCGCTGAAATATCTTTATGAGTTACAAAACGAATTGGATTTCCAGGGGTTATCGTGATGTTTTGTTCCTTTAGTTTCGCAGCGATACTTACTATGTCCACTTGAGGAGCAAGCTTCGCGAACACGATGTTCGTTTGAACAAATTCAGGGTTGACTGAAAAACCAGGCAGTTCTGCTAAACCTTCCGCTAAGGTTTTTGCGTTGATGTGATCTTGTTTTAGCTGTTCCACTTGTTCGGTAAGGGCAAGTTTGCCTGCTGCGGCAAGAATACCCGCTTGACGCATACCACCGCCGACCATCTTTCTTAAGCGACGTGCTTTTGCGATGTAGTCTTTGCTACCAAGCAGTAGCGAGCCAACAGGGGCAGCCAGACCTTTCGACAGACAGATCGTCATTGAATCAAAGTACTGACCGATCTCTTTTACCGGAACATCAAGTGCAACGGCTGCGTTAAAAACGCGAGCGCCATCTAGATGCATCTGCAAGTTATGTTTATTCACGAAGTCACGTGCTTCTGCTAAGTAAGACAGAGGTAGTACTTTACCATTAATTGTGTTTTCTAAGCTGAGAAGCTTAGTGCGAGCAAAGTGACAATCATCTGGTTTAATCGCAGCAGCCAGTTTATCAAATGGTAGCGTGCCATCTGGGTTATTTTCGACTGGTTGAGGTTGAATTGATCCCAAAACCGCCGCGCCACCAGCTTCGTATTTGTAGTTATGTGCTTGTTGCCCACATAGATATTCATCTCCCCGCTCGCAATGCGCCATTAAACCGAGCAGATTGGCTTGAGTGCCTGAAGTGGTAAACAAAGCTGCTTCGAAACCAGCAAGCTGCGCAGCAAATTTTTCAAGCTCATTGACCGTAGGGTCATCACCATAAACATCATCCCCAACGGGGGCCTTAAACATGGCTTCTCGCATGGCTTGGGTGGGCTGTGTAACGGTATCTGATCGAAAATCCATGAATGTCTCCTTGGTCAAAGTCCTAAATATATCCGCAAAGGCGCGCTTTGCTTAAGCAAGCGATCGTTTTAGCATCGGTGATCGTGCCATCGACAATCTTTTCTTCGAGTTGCTTGATTGACAAGGTGACGACCTCAATCACTTCGTCTTCATCGCACTCGTAACGGTTTGTTTTGTTGAGCTTTTCGGCAACAAATAGATACTGTATCTCATCACAAAATCCGGCAAGAGGGGTGACTTGGCCGAGAGACGTGAATCTCTCTGCACTAAACCCAGTTTCTTCCTCTAACTCTCTTTTGGCGCAGCAGAGTGGCTCTTCGTTGCCTTCCCTGGTACCAGCAGGAAGTTCCAATAGCCATTTATTAAGTGAAGGCCGAAATTGGTGGACAAGGACAATTTCACCCTCCGCTGTAATAGGGAGAATCACTGCAGCGCCCGGATGATGGATTGTGGTGTGCGTAATTGCCTGTCCTGTAGGAAGCATAACGTCTTCTTCAATCAGAGAAATTTGCTTCCATTTATGAATTATCTTGCTCATGCAGTTATGAACCCTAGCTGTTACCGCATTTTTGACGTTTTTCGACATTAACCACAAATGGTGGGAAACAAAAGCAAAAAATACTGCAACACGACGAAAGCGTTTGCACTTTAAGTGAGCAATGTCTCATAAATGGAAACTTTGATTGCTTCGTCAAGATGGGGAAAAGCATCTGCTATAAGGGGAATTCGACAAAATACATTTGTAACAAAGTTATAACAAGTGTATAAAAATGTTAACGCAATACCACTTCAGTAGCCGGAGAACGTATGACACAAACCTTATTTGCCTCAAATGCCGAAAAAGCGCTTCTCTCAGAACGCATCAATAAATTGGCGAAAGCGTTAACGGATGGCGTTTATGAGCGTGAACATACGATCAAGCTCTGCCTTCTTGCTGCACTTGCTGGTGAAAGTGTTTTTCTTTTAGGCCCCCCTGGTATTGCAAAAAGCTTAATTGCCAAACGACTCATCCAAGCGTTCGATAACAGCAGTTACTTCGAATACCTGATGACGCGCTTCTCAACCCCTGAAGAGGTGTTTGGGCCACTGAGTATCCAAGAGCTAAAAGACAACGGCCGTTATGTTCGCTTAACTAAAGGGTATTTGCCAACTGCACAAGTCGTATTTTTGGATGAAATCTGGAAGGCGGGGCCTGCAATTCTTAACACATTGCTGACAGTGGTTAATGAGAAAACATTCAAAAATGGCAGCGATATCGAGCGTGTGCCAATGCGCCTGTTGGTATCGGCTTCCAATGAATTACCCGATGAAGATAGTGGATTGGATGCCCTCTACGACCGCATGTTGGTGCGTGTGTTTGTGAATCGAATTCAGAATAAACAAAACTTTAAGTCGATGTTGACTGTGGGCACATCGCAAGAGGCACAAGTACCAGAAGGCCTAGCGATAACTGATGAAGAATATCATCAATGGCAACAACAGCTCGACAAATTGACGCTAACCGACAATGCATTCGAAAAGCTTTTCCAGCTTAAAACGATGTTAGAAAGCAAAGTTGAAGCTCAGTTTGGTGATGTGGTCAATACCGACATGTATGTCTCTGACCGCCGCTGGAAGAAAGCCGTGAAGTTGTTAAAAGCGAGCGCGTTTTTTAATGGTCGCGATGAAATCAATCCGCTTGACCTTCTACTGCTGCAAGATTGTTTATGGAACAGTCCTGAATCGCGAGATGTGGTACGTGAAGTGGTTCAAGAGTTCGCCTTAAAACATGCATTTGATCAACAAGACGCGGAGCAGGAAATCGAGTACTGCCGTGAGTCTTTGGTTGATGTTCAACATGAACTTGAAGATGCCTACCGCATGACGTTAACGTCTGAAGCGGCAACGGGTATTTTGCGCAAAGAAACCATGCGCTTTGATACCTCTAAAGCCAAGATGTACAAAGTTGGCGCAGCCGTTAACTTAGTTAAATTGGTGGTCTTGCAAAGCAACATGTCGGTTTCAGAATCAGAAAAAGGTGATAGCCGCTGGGTTTATGTACCCAAAGATGAGTTAGATCGAGTCATTAAAGAGGGAAGCGGTGATGTGTATGGTTACGTCAATCAAAACACCAACATGTGCCGTTTACGATTTGACGTTGACGCGGCGAATAACCTAGTTATCCGTGATATCGCGAACCGAGGCATTCTGGTTAGCCTAGTGACTCAAGAGGGCTTGGATGTAGAGCTCTACCAAAAGTGGTTAACGCAGAGCGAAAAAGCCGTAAATCAGCTTAGTGAGGCAGAACACCATATGCGTAAGGTGAAAGCGAACTTTCATGATGCGCTTCCGCATAGCTTTGTTGATCCTGAACTACCCCGCCTAATGGAGTCGAGTCTACAACAGGTCAGTCAGAGACTTGAATCAATCCAAGCAGAAAGTGAAAAAGTTATCCAACGCTTTAAAAACTTAAATCAGTTTTTCTCATAAGGAGACGACATGCTAGGTGCAGACGGACTTAACCTCGCGCTGATGGTGGCCGACTCCGGCATCATCGATAGCGCAGTTAATGATTTGATGGCTCGTTCACAAGTCATGATGATGGCAGAAAGCCGAGGCGTTAAATCTTCGGTCAAAGGTCACTTGTTAAAGTGGCGAGGCAGTGTTAAAAAACGGATCACCAAGGTATGTGAGACAGAGCGTTTCCAACAAGAGCTGTCTTTATATCAAGAGGTTATTCATTGGGATGAAGAGGCGTTTTTTGAAAACATCGAAGATGTGATTAAAAAGCTGGAATGGCACTCTGCGTTTTACATGCAAGCTCGCCGAATGATGGAAAAGAACAAAGGGATGAATAACCCTATGTTCCCTCATTACTTTTGTGATCAATGGTACCAAAGCCTCACCGATGCTATAAAACAAGCGCAAGTAAGCGAGCTTGAAGCCAATAAAGAAAAGGTGCTGAATGACCTGTATCAACGTATGGAAACCATGCGTAATATGGATAAAGTCACGGAGTCGGGTGACGCTGAAAGTGTAGGGCGCCTGTGGGATATGGCATCTGCCAAGTTGAGTAAAACAGACTTAACGGTGATGAAACGCCATGCTGAGTTTCTGAAGAAGCACCAAGGCTTGCAAGAAATTGCGGAGCAACTCGGTCGTATGGCGGGGCAAGTAAATGATCCTGAACTAAATCGTGCGCCCACTGAAGAACTTCAATTGGTCGAAGAGAAAAGTGATGAGGCGACGGATGATATTGTCGGTATTCACGAAAGCGATGATCTAAATAAGCTACTTCCCAACGAAACGATGTTTTTGGCGTATCCTGAACTTGAAGTTGTGTTCTATAAACACTTAGTCGATAAACGGCTCATGAACTATCGTACACAAGGCAAATCGCGCACGTTACGTAAAGTTAAAGCTCACCGACCTGACCATAAAGCGGTAGATATCGAAAAAGGCCCCTTCATTGTTTGTGTGGACGCGTCCGGTTCCATGAGTGGCTTTCCTGAGCAATGCGCCAAAGCCATGGCTTATGCTCTGATGCAAATCGCACTAGCGGAGCAACGTGATTGCTATGTCATTATTTTTTCTACGGAACACATTACATACGAACTAACCAAACAAGATGGTCTGCGCGAGGCGGCGGACTTTCTAACTTATAGCTTCCATGGTGGTACAGACTTAGAGCCAACTTTGATTAAATCCATCGACTTGATGAGCGGTGATAAATATAAAAACGCAGACATGGTAGTCATTTCCGACTTTATTGCGCCAAAACAACAAGACGAGTTACTGGCCAAAGTGGATGCGCTCAAAGCGAAGAAAAACCGTTTTCACGCGATTAGCTTATCGAAATACGGAAATCCTGCATTAATGTCGATGTTTGATCACACTTGGTCTTATCACCCTAATGTTGTGGGAAGATTGCTAAAAAGGGTCAGCAACTATTAAACGCCTTAATGTTTCATGGGACAAAACGAACTGAAAGCTAGATTTATATTGCTTCGTTTTAAGCCAATAAGATCGAACTTTGGTCGAATTGACTTAAAAGAAATCAAACGAACAGAAAATGAAATATTTTTGTTTGACTATCTTCTCTCAATCCGTAAAGTAGCCACCAACGCAACGGGGTAGAGCCCTGAAGCGTAATAAAAAAGGCGCCTTGGCAGAGTGGCTATGCAGCGGATTGCAAATCCGTGGACCTCGGTTCGACTCCGGGAGGCGCCTCCATTATTCTTTTGAGAGCGAATGGCTTTCGAGAAAAATGCGACACTAGCTCAGTTGGTAGAGCGCAACCTTGCCAAGGTTGAGGTCACGAGTTCGAACCTCGTGTGTCGCTCCAAATTATTCAGATATGGCCATGGCGGTATCTCGATGCCAAGTGCATCAACTTAAAACCAGCGAAAGCTGGTTTTTTTGTATCTGAAGACTGATAAATTCATACCATCTCTTTTTCATTACCTGTGAGCTTAGCAACCCCATCTCTGTCACGAGTTTCTGATATTAAGTGTGACCTGATGTTTCGCACCTCAGCCAATTTCAGTTTACAATACGGGCTTCCAAAGGATTTGACGAAGACGCATGAGAAATACCGACGATTACATCATTTTTTATCACTTGATCGAGCAAGGTTCATTCAGTGCTGCCGCGAGACATATGTCACTGACCAAATCGGTCGTCAGTAAACGCATTGCCAAGCTTGAACAAGAGCTTGGTGTACAGCTTCTCTACCGAACAACGCGAACGCTAACGTTGACTGAAGCAGGACGAGCGTTTTTTATTCATGCAAAAGCGGTTTATCAAGCGGTGGCAACGGCGGAAGAATCCATTGTGGGTTTAGGTAAAAACTTATCTGGACACATTAAAATTTCGGTGCCTACTATCTCTGGTGAATTAATTCTTCCTCAAGTGATTAATGAATTTAATCAGAAATACCCAGACATCAATATCGATATGGATCTAGATAATCGTTTCGTCGATATCGTGAATGAACGTTTTGATTTGGCAATTAGAACGGGTGTGTTGCCAGATTCTAGTCTGATTGCAAGAAAGCTGGTGGATGCGAATTGGATCATTTGCGCGTCACCCCAATACCTAGCTAAACATGGCATACCTAAACAACCTCAAGCCTTGGCTAAACACAATTGTTTAGTCTATTCCTACCAAGAAACCGGAGCGCATGAGTGGGCGTTTAAAGATGGAGACGAGGTATATCAAATCACCGTCGACGGTAACCTCTGTACCAACAATTCTTCTGTATTGAGAAATGTAGCGCTGTTAGGGCAGGGAATCATCTATGTACCGCGTGTATTGGTTTATGAAGACTTAAAACAAGGCAGTCTGATTCAGTTATTTAAAGACGAAACAGCCAAATGTTTGGGTATTTATGCGGTGTATCCCTACACTCGTCAGCAACCAGAAAAAATTAAGATCTTTATCGATCATCTATACTCAAGCTTTCAAAGTCAAAACCATCGATTTTAAGCCAATAACTCAACACCGATCGTTATATTGGTGTTGAGCTTATGTTTCCATCTTCATTTCTAAGAATCCTCTTAAATTTAGGGGCTTACGCTTCTCCTCGTTTTCTTCACTAATATTGATAACAAGATACCCCGCACAACTGTTAACAAATGGTTTTTCTATTGTTTCTTTTAAGAAACGGTCTGTTTCTTACGTTAAATTTCTCAAATGTGAAAGATAAGTGACAGAAAAATAAAGAATTATTTTGTTTGTTGTTTATTGATTACGTATTGCTCGCCCGTCTGACATAGACGCAGAGAAATGGACTGCTTATAGTGGCTCAAACGCCATGCCTGCCGCTAAGCGGTGTTGTGAGCGAAGTACAATAACTAGAGATACGGATATGAAACAAAAGCAGCTGATTGAAGAATTTAAAGCCATCGTTGGGGAAGAAAATGTTCTAACCGACGAGGTTAAAACGAAATATTACCGCTCGGGGTTTCGTTCGGGTAGTGGTAATGCGCTTGCTATCGTGTTTCCTAATACTCTTCTAGAACAATGGAAGATTATTAAACAGTGTGTTGAAGCAAACTGCATCATTATCATGCAGGCGGCTAAAACAGGTTTAACAGAGGGCTCGGCTCCGAGTGGTAATGATTATGATCGCGATGTGGTTGTGATCAATATTACCAAAATCAAGAAGATTCACTTATTAGATGGCGGTAAGCAGGCGGTTTGCTTGCCTGGTGCGAGCTTACACTCTTTGGAGAAAGAGCTGAAGGCAGTGAACCGAGCACCGCATTCTATCATCGGCTCTTCATCGCTAGGTGCCACTGTGGTCGGTGGTATCGCCAATAACTCAGGCGGTGCGCTAGTTAAGCGTGGTCCTGCTTATACGGAACTGGCGATCTATGCGCAGGTGGATAAGCAAGGCCAGTTACATTTGGTGAACCACCTTGGTATTGAAGGATTAGGTGAAACGCCAGAAGAAATTCTAACAAACCTGGAAGAAGGGAACTTTGACCCAGCGAAGATCATTCATGATGAGCGAATGGCATCAGACAAAGAATACGATGAACGTGTTCGAGACGTGACTTCTGACATTCCTTCTCGCTTTAATGCCGATGAACGCCGATTATTTGAAGCCAGTGGCTGCGCTGGTAAGTTGGGGGTTTTTGCCGTTCGGGTTGACAGCTACCCAGTACCCGAAAAAGAGCAGGTTTTTTACCTTGGCACCAATGACCCTGCGAAACTAACGAAGTTGCGAAAAGACTTCTTATCTACGTTTGATAACTTGCCTGAGATGGGAGAATACTTGCATCGAGATATCTTCAACATGGCAGAGAAGTACGGCAAGGATGTGTTCTTATCCATCGACTTGTTAGGTACAGATAAGTTGCCAAAAATGTTCGCACTTAAAGCTAAGGTAGAAAATTTCTTAGAGCGCATCCCATTTGTCAGTAAATATCTACCAGACACCATTTTGTACTACGCGAGCAAGTTGTTCCCACAACATTTACCAGAACGAATGCTGGATTTCCGTGACAAGTATGAGCATCACCTGGTATTGAAAATGAGTGATGGTGGTATTGCTGAGGCGCAAAAATACCTCAAAGAAGTTTGGGCTGTTGAAGACGACTGTGATTTCTTCGAGTGTACGCCGGAAGAGGGTAAAAAAGCTTATTTACATCGCTTTGCAGCAGCAGGTGCAGCAATTCGTTACGAGACGATTCACCGAAAAGACGTAGAAGACATCGTTGCACTTGATATTGCTTTGCGACGTAATGATGAAGAGTGGCTAGAAACTTTGCCTGAAGAGGTAAGTAAGAACCTTGTTCAAGCGCTCTATTATGGTCACTTTATGTGTTACGTCTTCCATCAAGATTACATTTTCAAAAAAGGGACTGACACGAAGTTGATGAAAAAGCTGATGCTAGAGCACCTCAATAGCCGTGGTGCCAAATACCCAGCAGAACATAACGTGGGTCACTTGTATGAAGCCGAAAACTCGTTGCAGAAGTTTTACCACGAATTAGACCCAACCAATACCTTTAACCCTGGTATTGGTAAAATGGACAAATATAAGCGCAATTGTAACTGCTGTGCGTAATGTGCTGTCTCACCATGATTAATAATCGTTGTTCATCGTTAAAATGATGGGCATAAGATAAGCCCTGATGTCACTCGTGACATCAGGGTTTTGTATTTTGGGTCTTTTATTGATGACTGGTATCGGCGTTGAAACAGCGACTAAAGAGCACGTACTGCAGCGGCGGCGATGATGCCTGCTGCGATTGCGGGTAGAGGCTTTTTCACGATGAACATGACAACGGCAGTAGAAAACAGTGCTGCTCTAGCACCGTTATCACCCTCTACTGCTAGCGGAGCTAAAAGGGCAACCAATACGGAGCCTGACATCGCAGTAATGAAACGTTGAACCCGTTCGCTAATTGGAATGAATGACATAACATACACTCCGCCCCAGCGGGTTATGAGCGTGACTAACGCCATAGCGATAATGATAAGCAGTGTGCCACCTAAGGTTGTTTCGATGTTCATGCTTTCTTCTCCTTCCAACAAGCACCCAAGACTCCGCCAGTAATGGCGCCAACCACTACGTGGCTATTCTCTGGCAAATACCAATACGCCAACATAGAAGAGGCTGCTGCTATGGCCCAAATTGCAAAGATTCTTAAGTCTTTCGGCCCAGCCACCACCATAGACAGCAGGAAGCATCCCATAACCATATCGAGCCCTAGGCCCACCGGATCTTTGATTGCGCTACCAAAATAAATGCCGATCCAGGTGCCCACAATCCAAAAAGACCACATCGCTAAGCCGCCACCAACAAGCAAGCCAAAGCCTGGTTCTTTTCTACCAAATGCATTGAGTGCCATTGCCCAGTTAGCGTCTGATGCTACCAGCATTACACCGTAACGTTTTGTTGGTGGGAGTTGTCGTAACCATGGATAAAGTGTGGCTCCCATCAAGAGGTGACGAGCATTAATAGCAAATACAGTAATAAGAACTGGAATGAGAGGGACTTCTGCTCCCCACATTTCTAACGTGGCAAATTGTGAAGCTCCGGCGAAGACCAGTGTGCTCATCAACATAGTGGGAAATACATCTAGTCCAGTCTGTACCGCAGCAACACCGAAAGCGAGGCCAAATATGACCACGAACATAGAGAGGGGTAAAAGTTGGGTGAAGCCGTTCCAGACGTCAAGCCGATTAAATTCGTGCAACTCAGTGGAGGAGCGTTGAAGATGTTGAGTATTTTCTGTCATAGAGATACCTAGCTAGCAGGCAAAGGGGCAGTGCCATACGAGTGTGTTTGTTATTCTTTTGTAAACTTCATGTTTAACATCAATTGGAGGGGCTTTCAAACTCTAAGTGCTATATAAAATTGAGCCATCCAAGCGGCTTTAAGAAACAGAGTGTAGAGAGTCGCGCTTGGTAGTGCTAAAGGAGAATAAAACAACAGAAATAGTAAGCTCTGTTTAATTGATAACATCACGAGCTAGTACAGATTAGTAAATAAGAAAGAAAGCGAGCACGAGGCTCGCTTTTTCGCTCTGTTACGAATAACTGAATAGGTTTATTTTACGTAGACACGAGGGTTCGCGCTTCCCCAAACCGTGTATAGTTCAGGGAAGATGACTTCTGCGTGTTTTTCCATCTCAGCAGCTGAAATCGTTTTGCCTTGTTGGGAGCCAAACAAAACAACTTCAGAACCAGGCTCAACATCTTTGATACCTGTAACATCTACCATAGTAGTGTTCATTGAAGCAACGCCCGCAACTTTTGCACGTTGGCCATTGATCAGAACTTCTGCCGTATTCCCCATTTTTCGTGGATAACCATCAGAGTAACCAACAGGAATGTTCGCCATTAAGCTTTCTTTGCTTGTTGTGTAGCTGCTGTCGTAACCGACTGTGCTATTTTTTGGCAGGTGGTGAACGGATGCCACGCGTGTTTTGAAAGACACGATAGAAGGGTACTCAGGGTTAGTTGGTAAGTCTCCGTATAAAACGCCACCAGGACGAACCATATCAAGCTGCGCCTCAGGAACATTAAGCGCGGTGTAAGAGTTTGCTACGTGCAGTAAAATGTTGTCGCGTTTTAGATTCGCTTCTTTAATCAGCCATGCAGAACTGTCTTTGAATGAAGCTAACTTTTGGCGCACGTCGTCTGCATTGTAGTTAGGGAAATGAGTCATGATACCAACAATATTTACGCCAGCTTGTTGAGCGATTTTTAGCGCTTCTTTCTTGCCTGCTTCTGTCGTCATATCAACACCATTACGTCCCATACCACCGTCGTTCAGAGCAAGGTGAACTTTGATTTCTTTACCAGCTTTCTCGGCTAGTTTAGACAGTGCTTTAGCTTGCTCTGCTGTGCCTATCAACTCTTCGACATTTAGGTTGATTGCGGCTTCAATCTCGCCAATATCCGCTGAGCGTACACGCATAAGTTGGCCTTTAAAGCCACTGTCGCGAACAGTTTGTGCTTCGGCGTTACTTGCAACGGCAACGCAAGGAATTTGTTGCTCGATAATAGTCGGCATCAGGCCTGCGATACCATTGCCGTATGCGTCGGCTTTCATCACGGCACAAATTTTCGTTTTGCCATCCATGTGCGATTTAAACTGCTCAATATTATCGCGGAACTGACCTAAGTTTATTTCTAGCCAAGCGTTAGCACCTTGAACTTGCTCTGCTTTTGCTGCTGTATTGCTAATTTGAAGAGGAGCAGCAGTAGCTTGCATTACAGGAACCGCGATTGCAGCAGCGATAGTCAGTGATAGTAAGGTTTTATTTAAGCGCATAAAGTCTCCGTACGCGTTTTTTGTATTGGTTATGTTATTGAGTACTTGGGGAAAGTACCTGACGAAGTAAAACGCTCCAAGTGGTGCTTTGGAGCGTTTATTAAGATAGTGATTTAATATATACCTAAATATACCTCAGTGATGACATTCAATTTAAGCAAATCGGGATTGATTTGATATCTACTAAGGTACCCACTGAGTTTAACTCAGTTTAAAGCGGCTCATTACATCTTTAAGAGAAATGGATAGCTGGCTTAGTTCGCGGCACGCCTGTGCGGTTTGCTCCGAGCCTTGCGAGACCTCTTGAGATGCTAAATGTATGTTTTCAATGCTGCGGTTAAGCTCTTCCGCAACAGAGTCTTGCTGGTTACAAGCCGTGGCGATTTGGGTACCCATGTCTGAGATGTCCGAAATCGAATGCTCAATGTCGCTCATCAGCTGTTTTGATTGAATGCCTTGTTCTGCACATTCTGAGATACTGGTTCTAGAAAGTTCAGTGGCTGATTTTGCGTCTTTTGCAAGTGATTGTAGCTGCTCAATGATCGAAGTGATTTCACTCGTTGAATCTTGCGTACGGCCAGCAAGAGTTCGAACTTCGTCTGCAACGACGGCAAAGCCACGACCAGACTCACCAGCACGCGCCGCTTCAATGGCTGCATTAAGTGCAAGTAGGTTGGTTTGATCGGCAATGTCGCGGATAACATCCACGATCACGTTAATTTTATTCGATTGCTGTTCAAGCTCTGCTACGGTATCGCCTGCAGCGCCAATTACGTTTGAAACTTCTTGAATCGCGTCAACCATACCTTGGGTTTCACGAACACCGTGTTGTGTGCGTCGGTTTGCTTCGTTAGCTTGGTTCGCTGAGTCTTCAGTGTTACGAGCAACATCGGCTACGGCCGCTTTCATTTCTGTCATTGCTGTTGCGATGTGCGTAATTTGCAGCTGTTGATCTTTCATACCAGACGCAGAAATATCGGAGATTTGGTTCATCTCTTCGACAGCGCTGCTTAACTGAGTAACTGCAGCAATCACGTTATCGATAACTTGGCGTAAGTCATCTTGCATCTTAGTGGTCGCGTCTGCCAGTTCACCAAGCTCGTCATTGCCGATTGCTTTACGGTCAATGTCACTTGATAGATCACCTGTCGCGATGGCATTTGCTTGCTCAACAACAAGTTTAAGTGGGCCACAAATTAGGCGAGTCAGCACGTATGTCATGCCTACCATGATCAGTAGAATAATCACGTTACTTGCAATTGAAGAATTACTCAATCCATTTACAGAGGACAGGATATGAGTTTTGTTGCTATCCATAGCTTCTTTAAGGAGACGGATTAGTTCGCCTAACTCTGAGTCAACCGCTTCGAAAGCAGACAAAGAGTTCGCCAAAATAGGGTGGGCCTTGCTTTTGTCGTTAGCTAGCATCGCTTCATTGTACTGGTCCATAGTATCCAAGTACTTTTTCCACTGACGCATAAGACGCTGGTAAGTTTGCTGCTCTTCGCCAGGCCAGATAGTTTCACCGTAAGCGTTGAGCTCTCTAGTGATCTTTTCGCGTTCTCTAATATTGTTAGAAATTTTAGTTTTGACTTGGTCTGCGTCTTCATAAGTGTACGCAGCAAATTGAGCTCGGCGCCAGCGAGACAAATGATCTCGAATCGAATCGACCCTTTCCATTGCAGGAAGCGTATCATCGGTATAGTTTAAAAGCTCAGATTTGATGCTTTTGAGCTCTGTAGATAAAAACACGCCAAATGCAATGTTGACGATGGCAATGAGTAAAAACGATAGCGATATCTTTTTCGCTATAGAAAGATTCTTGATAGACATTAGTGATATACCTTGTTTTTCTTATGTTGTGTCGCCAAAGTAAACCACATCCTTATATGTGATATATGTCCATTAAATTACTGCAACTCGTGTAACGTACCATTATTTATTGATATTTTCGATAATGAATTGAGCTTTGTTTGAAAATAAAAAAAGTCAATGATTTTATAAAGGTACGACCACATTCGATATAAAGTTATCAGTAACAAAATATGATGTTCTGTACGCAATCGTGCCAAGAGTAGGGAATTAAATTGTTACAGATGTTACAGCGGTGAAAAGATCAGCGTTCATAACGTGATAGTCGCGTGTTTACATCGAAGCAGTTACGGACACTAGTATGCGTATGACTTCAGGGCTAATGAAAGGGAACGGGTGCTTATTGGTCTAATTGAATGCCAAATGTACTAGTCAGATCGCTTTTTAAGCACTTAAATAAAAAAGATAAAATTTATTGTTGACCAGATAAATTAATCCGTTAAAGTACGCCTCGTTCTCACGGCAAAGGTCGATGAGACAGATGGTGTCTAACCCATCGCATGATTGCGTTGCCCTGGTGGTGGAATTGGTAGACACAAGGGATTTAAAATCCCTCGGCGTTCGCGCTGTGCCGGTTCAAGTCCGGCCCGGGGCACCATCAAAATCTTTGGTGACAGAGATACAAAATCAGAAAGGCGCCTTGGCAGAGTGGCTATGCAGCGGATTGCAAATCCGTGGACCTCGGTTCGACTCCGGGAGGCGCCTCCACTATTTCGAAAGCCAGTCTTAAATGACTGGCTTTTTTCGTTTTTAATCCGCCTTTTCGTAACCCTTCGCGCTTTCCTAAAGTCTCCCATGTTTTGATCACCATTCAATATTTTTAACGCGCTAATTATTGATTTTATAAATGTTAGACAACTCAATAATTGTATAGTGTGATTGGTGATAGTTTCTCTTCGATTGTAATCCGAACTTTTTGTATTACAGGCAGCAACCTAGCTAGCGTCATAGTTAGTATCGCTTGGTGCGTATATGCAGAAAGGAGGATTCTAGTCCTTAACGTGAGAGAAAAATAATGAAAACATTCAACCTTAAACCTACACTTTTACCCTTAACTTTGCTGCTCAGTTCGCCTGTAATGGCGGCACAAAATGGCACCATGATGCAGTATTTCCATTGGTATGTGCCAAATGACGGTGCACTCTGGACACAAGTTGAAAACAACGCGTCGGCACTATCTGATAACGGCTTTACTGCGTTATGGTTACCACCCGCCTATAAAGGTGCTGGTGGTAGCAACGACGTCGGTTATTTTCAATGAATCAATGTGTTATTTGATATTCATTCGACAAATGAGTAACTTATATTTGAGCATAATCTAGAGGAAGATAAAGAATGGAATCTATTGCTGATGTATTGGTTGTGGCTATTGTGTTCGGTGCCATATTTGGGGGCGGGATAATAAAGTTAATCTTGAACCATCGTAAAGAAGTAAGAGCGTTGGAGATATCTGAACGTAATACGATGAGCCGAGAAGAACAAGATAACCTTAACAAGCAAATTGGTGACTTGAAGCGACGTGTTGAAGTGTTAGAGCGAATTGTCACAGATAACAAATATCAACTTGAAAAAGAAATCGCCTCTCTGTAGATCACCACTTAATCGTAAAGCCGGCGAAGTCCGGCTTTTTGGTGTCTGTACGTCATACCTTTCGGATGTTTAACTCAGCGTTCATCAAAAAAGTCTTTGTCGCGAATGTATTTACTCATAAAGTGATAAGAGAACGGTCGCATTAACCAACTAAATAAGGAGCGCCCAAGCCGTATGAGCGTTGGGGTGTTCTCGTATATTCTCCCGTTATATAACCATAGCATTTTGCCTACATGCCAATACAAAAAAGGTACGGGCGGCATAAAGGTCACGATGTCGATGTCGCAACAAATCCTGTATGTTTTGTGCCCCAAACGGTAGCGTTTCTTAAACGTCCAATCTCCGACAGCGGGCTGTCCGAAAGTGACCACGCGTTTAATGCTTTTGGGGTATTTTTTCTCAATATAGTCAGCAAAAACACTGCCAATCGCGCCACCTGAAGAGTGGCCAGTAATAGTGATTCTTTTCCCCCTGAGAATAAGTGGTACAACGATACCTTCGAGGCGTTCGATCACGGTCAACCCTAACCGATCTTCATTCCGGCTCGGTAAACTTTCTTGGAACAACAGATGATAGAAACCTGCGTGAATGCGATAGTTTAGTCCCAACCTTCGACAGCTTCTCGTCCACATCGCGAAGTTCAACAACCAATCACTGATACTGTGTGAGCCTTTAATCACTACGACCACTTCACTCTGTTTTTTACTCCAGAGCACGCGAATCATAATCTTACCGTGTTCATTTCTAATGACTCGTTGCCCATTAGGATCGAATCCATATTGAGTTTGTCTGAAGACGCGAGGGTAGGCGAGATTACAAAGCACCGCATAGCGCTCGTATTGGTATCGTTTTAATGGTTTCACGTTAACTTTCTTAGTGGAGCCTAACGGTTGACTGTAATTAATGAATATTAAAAATACGTGAACCTTGATTTAGGGTCGGTAGAGATTCTGTGTATTGGTATCGCGAATGAAAGACTCAAACTGGCTTAAATGCGTCAAGATGGTTTGGCGAGAGAGTTCATGATGTTCGCTAAGCACGTTAATTAGCTTTTTCAAAGCCTTACGATCTTGTTTATTGAGATTTGCTGTCTCTTTGAGTTGTGCGAAAAATTCAATTTGACTTGAAGTGTCGTTAAAGTCACCGAGTTTATCTTGCAATAGTTTTAGTTGTTTCACGTTGTTTTTGTGCTGTTGGGAAGGATAGAGCGTGGAAAACCCTTCTAACAGATAACGCAGCGCTTTGCACTTTATCCGCATCGAATGAATCACGCTGTCACGACTTTTGTCCGAGATCTTGCGCCGTGCTTTATCAACTTTTTTAAATTGATCGTAGATTTTTTGGCTTGCGAAGAGTAACGCAGGTACGTTGCTATCCACTGGTTCGTGTTGCGTACTTCGCAGCAGACTATTCCTGACCAAAGTGCAGTGCGTTGTGTATTCTTCCGTAGCTAGCCAACGCGTAACTTTTGCCTGTTCGTAAGCACGTTCGGCTTCGATAAAGCCAAAAAGCTGTTCAAGAGACGATTTGTGGTTTGGGAGCATTTCAATGTATTGTTTTTTGCCCAAGATAAATACGTCCAAATCACGCAGCTTATTTGTTTTCTTCATCATTATTTTTAAATGAGGTTTCAAAATACGCTGTTCAAAAGGAGGGAGCAGTTCGCGAAGTAGTAAGCATAGTGAGCGTATGCGCCTCAGTGTGACGCGATATTGATGTGTAAATTCAGGATCTAAGTCTTCGATGACTCCCTGCTCCAGAGAGCGTGCATAATCAAATTCACTAAGGAAGAAGTGGGGCACTACGAAGTCGAGTTCGGAGTCGGCATGTAAGGGTAAGTGAAATGATGGTTTTCGAAACATGATGAGCGCTATTTTGTTCTCTGAAATACACGTTAAGTTTATACCCATACTGTTAACTTGCGCGATTTGTTGGCTCTTCATTGATATAAAATGAGAAGGTTAAAAGGCACGAAAGCAAAGCGTATTGATGATCAAATAAGCAAAATGATCGCCCTTTGTTCGTTAGAGTCGTCTTTTTAACCATTTGAATAAAAAAGACTAATTTTTTGTTGACCAGATAAATTAATCCGTTAAAGTACGCCTCGTTCTCACGGCAAAGGTCGCGAGATAGATGGTGTCTAACCCATCGCATGATTGCGTTGCCCTGGTGGTGGAATTGGTAGACACAAGGGATTTAAAAATCCTAGAAAAATTGCGGTGTCGTAATCAGTAAAAATCATATCAAGCCGGCTTAATGCTGGTTTTTTTGTACCTGAAATTCAGGGTAAGCCTTCTCCTCAAACCTACCTCCTGTCTATCTCCTGTTCTCTGTGCAGATTTCCTGTGCGATTAAAGTGTCAAGAATCTCCTGTGCTGATGAACTGTGCGTGATTTACGTGCCAATATAGCCAAGGCTGAATTGCTGTGGGTCTCTTGTCTGTGTCCGGTCTGGTGGGGCGTGATGAAGCGGACGCGAAACCTAATAAAAGTTTTTACTTAAGGGTTAGTGTCCACTTTATAGAAAATTAACTAGTAATCATCCCGGCCCAAACGTTATCAGTTCACAATTTTTGGCAAGTATGCGCATGCTGGAATATCTTTCTTATGCAGCGTGTTGATATGATTGTGTGCTAAAGATCAGCTTGAAATATGTCTATCGAAAACCTGTTTGTTGAAGACATTCAAGATTCATATTTGGAAAAGGGCGAGTTAATGAGTAAAGTATCATTGTTTTTTGGTGCTGGTGCCGAAATTGGCTATGGTTTACCGTCAGGAGGGAAATTTGCCCTCGACATATTTAGAATGGATGTTGCTGAAGACAAAAAACGGTTAAGAGAAGCAAGGGAAAAAGTCAATAAACGCTCAAATTATGCCAAGAATTGGCTACCACAAGACTATGAGAAGAAGCCCATATCATCATTTGGTAGAACTCAATATGAAAGCTTGGTTAAAAGTAGTTTAGAGTACAAACGTTTTGATATTATTAGATATCTATCAGAATTTGACTCTAGAGTCTCAGAATTAGCCCGTAAGTTTGATGAAACATTTGATAGAAACATACGCGAAGCTTTTGAAAGGGTTTTGGGTATATCATTTGGTTCAGAAACATTTAGCCATGAAATTAGAATTTCTGGTATTTTGGGAGATTATAATCAACTGTTCTCAAGCGACTTTTTCTCGAGTTACTTGAAAGCACTTGAGCTCCCATCCACGGATGAAAACTTCTTTATAAGAAAAAGGTGCCGTGACTTTTGTCGTTCTGTCCTTGAGCTGCTTATAGGGGCTTGTGGCGAAGAATTAGTGCATAATTTAAATGATGGCATTTTTGAAAAGAAACCTGATGAGATTGACATATTTGATGATCTCGGGGCTATTTTTTCTTTAGATTATAGAGGGGCAGGTTTGACAGGCCTCGAAGTTATCTTAGATGGCGAGCCAATTGCAATAACAGCTGATACAAGTGATGAACACCTTATATGTGCATTTGCCCTAGAAATTCTTGAAGATATCTTTGCTGCTTCACTAGACTATCAATCACTGATTGATTCTAACTGGCGCTATCTTTATAGCCCAAAAACAGATTGGGCCAAATTTTGCAAGATAAATATATTTTTGAATACGGCTCAACGATATATATCATCTATAGCTGATAAATTCCATGAGAAAATAATAAGTGGTGATGGTTACTATCATGATATTCTAAATATTAAAGAAGAGCATGAAATTAAGGCTATTGGTACAACGAACTATAACAACTTTATCGGAACAATATCAGATGAAGATGTTTATTATTTGAATGGTTCAGTTGATGACTGCTATGATCCTTACCTAAATACTATTGTATCTAAAGAAATCTCAGCCGATAGTCAGCATTTTACAGTTCCATTTTTATTTACTCAAAGTGGGATTAAACCTCTCACATCAATTAAAATGTCTGAACGTTATGTGAAATTATACAATAACCTAAAGGAGTCTGATGTAGTCGCAGTTATAGGCTATGGTTTTAATGTGGATGACGGGCATATTAATGGCCTATTCCGTTCTTGTATAGAAGATGATGGAAAGGAACTAGTTATTTTTCACTACACAAATGACTTTGGTGCAGAATCTGATTTAAAGCTTAAAGAGTATTATCAAGAAAGATTGAGGTTGAAAGACCATTCAGGAATTACCGTTATTAAAGTAGGGAATGACCGGAAAACACCTGAAGGTAGTTTTTGGTACGATACGTTGAGAGAGTAAAACAGTTGAACTTTCTTTGTCAGTAACCTGGAATAGATGTGAAGCCTGACTTGTCTGTATTACATTAGGCTTCGTGTCCGACTTTCTTCCGGATTAGTACAAAAATTAGACATATATTCTTATTGAGTAAGCCAGTAAAGAGGTTCACTTAATATGGAGAAACGTTTTAAATTCACTACGGCTAAGATCACTAGCTTACCTTCCAATGATCCTAATTCTCGGTCCACTGAAGCAGAGTATTCCTGTTCCGAATTATCGGGCTTCAAGGTTCTGGTTGGTAAAAATGGGCGAAAGAAGTGGTTGGTTCGATATACTTTGAATGGTAAAAAAGGCTCTTTATCTCTTGGTACGTTTCCAGAAGTTTCCTTGGCGGATGCAAGGAAGCAAGCGCAACGTATTAAGCTAATGGTTGCTGAAGGAATAGATCCAAAAAACTCAACCGTCAAACCAGACATACCTACTGTATCTGAATACTTCAACAATCACTTCATTAAAATTTCTAAGTCACGCAAGAAAAGCTGGCGTCATGATATAGCAAGATTTAACCACTGTGTTGATATTTGGGATATCAGTTATGACCAGCTTAAAGTTTCACACATACAGTCCATGGTTGCAGGATTGATGGATAAGGTTCATTTACGTGGTAAGAAGCTAAGTCGTTCAACAATTAACCGTGTGTTATGTTTGCTCAAGCTAATGGGCCGCATGATAGAAGAAGAGTACTCCATTCCCAACGTTGCGGCTCGTGTTAAGTTGTTTCCAGAAACAGGAGCTAGGGAGCGATGGCTATCGCCTCAGGAGATAAAACGGATTTTCGAAGAGCTAAGAAAACCGGATTATTGTCCTATTCGTAGCCGGTTTATTATTCTGCTTTTCATGCTGGGATGCAGAGAACGCAGTCTCAGGGCTGCTCGTTGGCCAAATATTGACCTTGAAAATGGTGTGATGCGTATACCAAGGGAAGACTCAAAGAATGGGTTTCAACACCAGATCCAGCTTACACCCCAGGCGATTCAAGAGTTTCGTTTTTTGCTAAGGCTCAAGAAGAAGGGGAACCCATATGTATTTCCAGGGCAAAAAGAAAAGTCACACATCAGCCAACCTCGACATTTGTTCAACAAGATCAAAAAAGAATTGATGCTTAAAGAACCCGATCAGATCGTTTTTCATACAGCACGTCACTCTTATGCATCATCACTTATATCTGCAGGCGTTGATGTTGGTGTGCTAAAGCAACTTCTCGGCCATAAGTCCATTAGTAGCACAATGCGTTATGCGAGAGCTGGGAATGAGTCTCTTCGTCAATCTTCGCAAGTTCTAATCCAATTAATCGACGAAGCCTAATCGCTTCGATATTAAATCAACATATCAAGCCCGAACTCAACGAATGAGTTCGGGCTTTCTTATATATGGAGTTTTGAAAATGAAAATAATCACACAATTCAATGAGCTTGACTCTCTACCATTATCGAAAGAGACGATAGCAGCTTTACGACACCACATGACTGAACCATTCGAATTTGATGATGTAATTACTGCTGAATTCTGGCAAGAGGTTAGCACTAGCCTGATATTAATCGAAGAGTCAGATACGGATGAATCCATTAATCAGCAACCAGAGAGTGTTCAGCATCTTATTCGTTTTGTACAAAACTACCCCGAAACGGTTTACCTTATTAACAGTACTGACACGGATTTTATCATTGCCCTTGCCATCATCACATCAGCAGGGGGCGGCGTTTATTTAGTTAGTCCGACATCAAATACGTCTCACCCTGTACAGGTTTTGTTACCGCACGCAGAGTCGCTATAACTCAAGCCAAACAATAAGGATAAATATCTATGTCCCGCAAAACCGCCAGTAATAAAAATAAAGCCGATAGCGAGGTAGAAGTTATGGAAGAAAACTTACAGACAGGAATGGAACCGGAGAAAGTACAAGAGACACAAGACCAAGGTAATCAGGAAGCAATAGAGTGTGAGAATACTGCCACTTTGCTATCAGGGAAAGCTAAAAAGCTTAGTCCAAAGAGCGAGAGTTACATTTATTTCGACTTGGTCAAAACAATAGAAGATGAAGAACTGCATCTAAAGCTAACGGGCAATGATAGTGGGGGCTTATTTACCAAAGAACTCATTTCAATAAGAAAATTGATAAATATTCTTAAGGAGTACAAAGATAAATCATTTAAAAGTACAGTGTTAAAACCAGCAATAATCGGCGGAAGTGCTAATAATCCCTCGTTTACAGCTAGTGCACTGAGATCTGATACGATTGGACTAATAAAGGCTGCGCCGAATAGTCTGTTTCTTCACGTTCTGTCGACAAATTTTGATGAACGTCGTGATCAACTGCTCGCATTAGTTGACGCTGACACCTCCACCGAAACTACCGCATAAACCCCTTTCATACTGCGCACTAATCAAGAGCGCAATCCTCGAAAAATCAAAGAGAAATTATTATGAAACTGACCTATGGCGAAAAGCTAGGGCTACCTGTGTCTGATGCTTTTAAACAACTAATTAATGAAGAAGTCAGTAAACATCAAATCAACAATGACGTTACCGCAATTACGCTTAATTACCGTGATAGTTTATATACACCCGAAGATGGAGGATTTCACCCAGTAGAGCTACGTTTTGAGAAAAAAGATAACTGCTGGCATCTGGCTTACCTGACTGACTTTTCCTATGCTGGCCTTTACTCTGAACTTGAGAAAGAAATTGATTTCGATGTGACTCACGATGTCGCTTTCATCCGGTTCATGGGCGAAGTACCACTAAGCAGGCCAGATGTGCAGGACTTCTTTAAAACTTACCAGGCTAACTTTATCAGCTATGTAGCAATGGAAGCTTACGATGACGTTAAGCTAACTGTGGACTGAAGGAACGACCAGACCGGGACAAGAAATGAACAGGAGAAATTTTCACGTTGCTCTGGTCTGTACATTGGACAAGCCATCATGCCAGTGAAAACAAGGTGCGATGGCTTTTGCCTTTTCATTACTGGTCACCGAGCCAAGGGATTAGAAAATCCTTGAACTTCAAAGCCAAAGGAGGAGATCTGAATGACCTTGTGTCAAATCAGTAGTTGGAACTGTCAGGGAAAATTCCCGAGAAAGTTAGCGTTCGACTCATGGCTACATGTAAAAGCAAGGGCTGAAAACAGGTGCGTTGTGTTTGTGGAAGGTCAAAGCGGCCACGGAGCCTAAATCACATTGTTATAAGGTGAACTGGCCGGTTGATGGGGGACGGATTAGTAATCGGCTATTCCGGCCCCATTACTATTACTGGCAATGAGGAAGGGTAATGGATCGCCAAACGGACAATTTTCGTTAAACGTGATGCACTCTAACGATAGCCAGAGGTGATTGAATCTGTAATTTCAATAGCTATATATTATTAACAATTCGGCCCCTAGCGGGTTATTTATTAGTTTATTAGGATGTACTAAAAAATAGCAACGTTTTAAGTTTTCCCTTATTCGGTATCAGTCTACGATTCCATCAAGTCAAGGGCTTTGTATGCGGAGCATGGAAAGACAAGAAAATGGCTCATACTGGAATGTTCAAGGCTAGGGCCGAGGAGTTGGGTAACTCGCGGCTTGATTATGTAGCGGGGTGTCTACGACGGAGATGTCAGCCAACACCAAGATTTAGACGGTGATTGACTAGGAACTGTGGCTTTTACATGACGGTGTTCAGGTAGATCTGAAGTTCTTGCTTCAACTGGTACCGCAACCAGTCGGGTGACAATACCTCTGCATCAGGAAGCCACGCCTTTAGCTGACGAAGCAAGTGTGGAATGTTATTGGTTTGGTTACAGGCTAATACGTCTCCGGAATCCAGTACTTTCAACATTCGAAAATCATGGTCGGTGCTTTCATTGAAGAAGGCATCGGCAATTCGTCCCCGAATCTGTATAACCACGTCAACAGGAGTTATTAACTCAACATCTGATCGCCAACCAGTGATGCTCTGCTCGACGTTAGTATCGGGAGAGTATTTGTCCTCATATCGGACTAACTCGGAAATTCTGGCAACTCTGAGTAAATCTAGGCGGTTTCTGTGTGCTCCGGCGAGATACCAGAGTCCTCTATCGTTCACCAACCGGTATGGGTGGAACTGATCATAGGCCTGTCCATCGCAGACAAAGCTGATTACGTGCCGTAGTTGAACCGATTCGATAAGTTTCTGGAACATAGAAGCGTTTTCGCTGATGTCTTCAATCCGTGGGTTCTTGAATAGAAACGGCGTCGTCGGTTTGTTGTTAAGCACTCCGTTACTCAGGTAGTGCTTGCCTGAAAACAGGGTGTCGAGTCCCATGTTGGCAAGTAATGTTGATATTTCGTGGTTAGTCTGCTTACCCAAGACTTTTGGATCAAGAAAATAACATGCACCTTCGCGTTGAATAGGGAGGTAATTTAATCGCTCATTGAAATCCCTCTGCAGGGTTCTTTCACTCACACCGAACTCTCGCCTCAATTCTTCCAGATATAGCCGTTCTCCCGTATTCAAACGGGTCAAAATAATACCAAGTCTTTTCGCTAGGGTGTCGTGTTCTTTCATGCTACGCATTTTAGATAGACCACTCGTCAGGGCATGTCGTGCTTTGAGAGAATCCGATTATTTCTAGCTAAACTTCATAAGGTTACTGATATTGCTATAGCTTTTATTGGTCGCCACAGCGTATGTCTGACAAGGCATATATAACTTGAGTGAAATTGATTCACTCGTCTCGACACTACCTGTCGATCACCCTCTTTAAACTATTAACCATTCTCGCTTTCGGTGCCTTTACCGATGGCGTCATGACGTATTCAAGGAAACAACACAATGAAAAAATCAATCATCCTGCTAGGTCTAACGTGTCTATTCGCTACCACATCATCATTCGCTGGCGGTACGCTCGGCGGTAATCCGGCTGACATTTCGAAGATAGAAAAATCCTGGAATGGGAAAGCAGGTAAACAAGTTTACTCTCAGTCTGGCCCACGTATTGAGTGGTATGCCGATGCCTGTGGAACCATGAATGGCAAAGTCATGGATGTGGCGAAATGCGGTCTAGATACCCCTAAAGGTAAAGCACAATAAGTTTCGTTGCGGAGCTTGGCTCAAGGTACATCGGTTTCGAATTGGACTCTCTAGGCCGAGGTATCAATGAGCTTCGCAACACCCCATTACTTCATCCAATAAACAATAAGGAGTCTTTATATGACGATTAAATCAATCACAACCCTAGTAACAACCTGTCCGGCATGCGGTGAGCGTGCTTATGATGATGGTAGCTGTCAGGTGTGTGGTCACTCTCACTAAGCAGTGTTACAAAAAATTAGAGGACCATGTTCTTTACTGAGCATGGTCCTTTTTCATATATAAAAGAGGCAAACATGCAAAGCAGAACCTTTTCACAATCGTCATCCCAATCCAAAAAGAACACAGGTATTCGTGCAGCGAAAATAGGTGCAGCTCTCGGAGCTAGGTACTATGGGGCCTACGGTGCTTTAGCTGGTGGAGTTGCTGGGTTTTTGATCGGTATTGTCGCCGACGAGGTTATAGATGATTGACTGAGCGCCAGAAGAGCAGGGGAGAACCCTCTGCTTTTTTTTGTTAAGGGGCAATGAGGCTCACAAAAGTGGACGTGTTTCCTTAGTAAATGACTCATTAAGGAATGTCGTCCACTTTCGTTCACGCAGTGATTACACTTGATTTTTGAGTTCTGAGTGTCTCCAAATTATTTTTGGACAGAAGTTACTTAGAGTTTCTACTTAAAGTAGCAAAACACGAATAACTTCAAGTATGGAAAATTCACTTAAGTTCAGTGTCCACTCTGACTGGAGCAGATCAAATTGAAGATATATCTGAGTCTGTACAACCATTCCCAAAAACTATACCTCTTCGTGGGCTAATATTTAGTTTGGAAAGTTTCTGATAAGCCGATATGTAATTTTGGTATTGTCGGCTTCCAAAACATCAATCACAGCGCCCTTATAACCAATTTGATTCGACTCACTTAGGTCATACTCTGCTTCATTATTAAAAGCTGGTCTTGCCATGTCATTGGAAAACTCACGGTAACTAATATTGATTTTATTTCCTACCTTACCGCTGTATATCAAAGTCTGTTGGAAACTGTCTTGGAACTGGGACATTTTCTTAGTGATAGTAAACTTACCATAAGCATCATCTACACAAGACTTCGCACCAAAGATGGTTACAAAACAAACTTCATTTTGTTGATTATTTTCTACGGCAATGCCCTGTATAGGGTCCGCTAATGCCGCTTTAATAACGCCAACAGGAGAGAAAAACTGTTGCTTGTTATCGTATCCGAGTTGATTGTAGTCACCCTGAGGTATGTCATACGCCAAACTTTTAATCATGCTTGATACGCGTAATACGCTCATTTCAGCCATTGTGCCTTTGCTAACCAAATGGTCTCCGACATAAGCTGTTTTAACTTCACCAACAGATGGATAGTCAACTTTAGTGACCGAGTTCGCTGGCGAACCATTGTATTGAACAGATGTACAGCCACCCAACGCAGCTAACGACAACCCTACTAAAAGTAATTTATTATTAAACATATAGTTCCTTTATTTTTAGCCCCATTGAACGGCATATAGTATACACACTTGATTGCATTTTAAAATAAACGTTATTCTTGAGGATAAAGTTAATCGCGGTATAACTTTTTGTATGGTGATACAAATATTCTGCTTTATTTCTCTGAAACTCGAACATTATTTCTCCACTATAGAATGCTTTTAACTCTTTTAGCAGCTTTTCATACTCCTATCATGCAGCCTTTCCAATCATAGTTCATTTGATAATCAATAGGTTAACGAGAGTTGTTGGATCTTAGATTACAAAATGACGCATAATTTTTAAATTGCTTACTTCGACGCGCCCTCGGAAAACTTTGGGTAAGGGGAACTTTCATCCAAGAGAAATTAATTAGCTTCAGTGATAACAAGAAAAGGGGGCATAAGTGTGCTAGGGAATTGGTACCACTAAGAGAGCTATCCAATCAACTAAGTATCGATTTGCCCACTAATCACTATTTGAGAAACAGAAAAAGTGGACACAAAACCTTAATACTAAATCCATTAGGCCTTGCGTCCAGTTCTGGTCATTTAGCTAGCCACACATCAAGTGTGTTCGGATCACCATCTTTGGTCCAACAATCTGGTTGGCTTATGTTGATATCGGCTCTTATCTTCAACTGAGGGTACATCTCCTGCACTACTTGGGTCATGATCTGTGCAGTTAACTCGCTGACTGCGCTTAGGTGTTTTTTCGGTGCTTCGAAAACAAAGGCATCGTGCATCGCAACGATCAATTTGGCGTCGTAACCTTTATACAATTGATGAAGTCGATTTCCGGCTGCTTTGAACAGTGCCGCAGCTGTACCTTGCACTGGCATGTTCACCATCCAGTTTTTCTCAGTATGGCCGCGCTTAGCGTCCAATTGGCGGTATCGGTGCAATCCCGTTGCAGTGCTTACATGGCCTCGCAGAGCGCCATACTGGGGCATTCTCTCAATGGCTTTTTGTAGTTCGGGAAACATCGATAGAAACTTATTCATCAGTTCCGAGGCCTTGTTGACACTGATATTGAGTTTTTTCGCTATTCCAATGCTGGTGATACCGTAAATTAGGCCAAGTGTGCATTGCTTCATGATGGATCGTTTCTCAGAATATTTTTCTTTGAAGGCCGACGAATCGCAGCTGCGGCATTCTGATTCTAACTCATCACAAAAGAACTCTTGCGCCATGGCTGTGTATAGATCGCCTTGGTTATACATCTTGACTAAGTTTGAGCCGCCATACACGCCAGCAGCAATCGCCACGGAGTTGGAGATACCACGTGGTTAAGAGTCTTTTAAAGTCATGTAATAGGATTGGTGGTCATTCCCAATTGCTGTACTATGCGCCTTTGATTTGGCTGGGAAAAGAGAGGGGCAATGGGTTACATAATCAGTAGCAGCGATCCAGATATTATTACTATGAAAAAGTTGTACGGAGATGATCTGGACGTATTCCATCCAAAACATAAAAGAACACACTTACCTGGAACAGAAGCGTACGGCTGGTCTCAGTTAGATCTGTTTTATGGATCCTTGATGAAGCTTTATCTTCGCCACTGTACTGAGCATTGCAAATTTTTGCTGAATGTGAGTGAGAGAAACTTCTCGATCGTGATGAATGTTCTTCCGAGACTTGTTGAGCATAGCCAGCAAGATGAGCGGCTGTATGAGCTGATAGGCAAAGCGTTGCGAAGCATCGATACCTTGGTATCAGATATGGTATCCAGTATTGAGTTTTCAGAAATAATGGCGCTTATTGACGAAGATGAACCGACAAAGCCATTTGTGCCGCCATATGAGCTTGCTTTAGAGAGAAGCAAAGAAAGTTGGTTTCAATTGACGCAGTACTGTGTTGATAAAGGGACCGTATCGGAGGTGACAAAAGATCTTACGTCAGATACGAAAATCCGAGGGCACCATGTTTTTGCAGTACTGGCGCTCAACTTGACTCACTTCCTGAAAGAGCATGAATCGTTATGGACCTTAAATCAAGCTAAGCGCTTGCTCCCTCTGATTTACTCTTTGATAGAGAAAGCTGAAGAAGAGCAAGTGCAGGAAAGATCAACGAAGAAGAAAAGACAGGTAAAGTGTCCCGATCTTTTCTTAGCTAACCAGCTTGGTAAGGCTGGGCGTAAAAAGAAGGCAGAGAGCACGACAGACAAACAAGACATGGAAAAAGTCTACCTGTCTCAGGAAACAGTTAAGCTGGTGTTCTTAAAAGGCTGGCTCTACCACATGACCAACGATGAAAAAGAGTATGCGCAAACACAGTTAGTGTATGAAATCATCGATAAATTTAATTTGTCAGATGGTCAGGGTGATAAATCAAAATCGGTAAATCGTTGGCTCAGCAAGATCAAAAAGCCAGGTGAATTACTAAAATATTACGCGGGTTCTGAATAGTCGTAATCAGATGCTAAAGGCTGATTGTGGGGGTAGCATTGCTAACCCCTCCATATACTGTTAACGCTCTGCAATCCAACGTTCAACACTGCCTGCATCCCCATCTTTAGTCCAGCAATGAGTGGCAGAGTCATTCAGGTCGATGCGTGGCTTGAGTTCAGGGAAGAATTCAACCACAGTCTGAATCATCACGTCGATTGTCAATCGTCCAACCTCTGGCATCTTGTCTAATGGGGCTTCGAAGATAAAGGCATCATGCATAGCCAAGATCAGCTTAGCACCATAGGGCTTGTAAAGTTGGTAGAGTCGATTCCCCGCGATCTTAAACAGAGCGGCAGCTGTTCCTTGAACAGGCATATTCACCATCCAGTTTGTCTCGTGGCGGCTTAGTGCACCGCTATTAGAACGGTGGCGATGTAATCCGGTACTGGTGCTCACACAACCCCGATATGCTGCTTGTTGTGGCGCGGTTTCCATCATGTGTTTCAGGGTAGGAAACATAGCTAGGAACCGATTCATCAACTGTTTGGCTTCGAGTTCTGATATCTCAAGACGGCTACCCAGTCCGAAGGGGGATAGGCCGTACAGAATACCGAGTACACATGTTTTCATGATATCCCGCTTGTCTTTGTGCTTATGCTTGAAAGTGTCGGAATCGCATTGCCGATCTTCGTCATCCAGGTCGTTGGCATAGAACTCCTGAGCCATGACTGTGTAGATATCCCCCGCGTTGAACTTAGCAATCAGATTCTTATCGCTGTAGACCGCAGCTGTGATGCCGACTTCAATCTGGGAATAGTCCGCTTCACCGATTCCATTTCCTGTCTTCGGGATGATGAGTGGGCGCATTGCGCCAGGTAGTCCGAGCAGGTTCGGGCTGGCACAAGATTGTCTCCCGGTTACGACTTCCAGCTGTTTGTGCTCTGGGTGCACGCGACTATCGGAACCGATAATAGTAGGCCGAAGCAGTATATCTCTCTCAATGGCTTGAACCTTGCTAAATTCAGCCAGTAGGCCGATAGCAGGGTGGATATGGGCCAGATCTTTCAATAGTTGTAACTTGAAGCTGTATTTGCCGCCCTTGTTAAAATGATCGAGTAAGTTGAGTTGACGGAAAAACGTTTCTTTTTGTTGGTGACTATTGGGATTGTCTAACCCCATTTGTGCCAGCTGACTTCTGAGCGCTTCCAGCTTAGGCGTACTGGCATTGAGCACAGCGTTGCATTTTTCCCGATCAACACTCACCCCATGCCACTCCATGGCTGCATTGGTGATGGTCCAGGGCATCTCCACCGTGATAAGGTGGTGGTAACTTCCCTGGAGGGTTAACTGCTGCATCTGAGAAAGGTAAAGCTTTGCTGCAACAATAGCGTCTTCAGCTGCATAGTGGATCTGCTCGCTGGTAAATTCTCCACTGTCATAGTCAATAAAGGAGTGCTGCAAGTCTGATTTCACCAAATTGAATCGGTGGTGAATATCATAGCGGCTCGCCACGGTATTCAATGCATAACGGATCCGATTGTTTTCAGCGTGCTCTGCTCTGGCGCAAATCTCTGCGTTCTCTGAATCAAATACCTGATCATTGTCAAACACATGCAGGCCCAGATATCGTGCTCTCTCGGCGATACAGGTGTCCCAGATAGTGCGAGGCTCAGTCAGACCCAGTTGCCAGAGACAATGTAACTCGGCTTTGGCATGGTGGGCGATATAGGTCGTGGGTAGATCAAGTAATGGCTGAAGTCGTTTCGTATCTTTGAGTTTAGTTAAATCAATAACATAATTGTGAAGATGCAACTGATTGCCTGTGTTGGTCATCAAAGTAACAGCCATCAATAGGGGTTGAATACTTCGGATATCCTGTTTTTGCTTGTTACCTCGAAGTGGGATTGCGAGGCGGCTGAACTTAAACTCAAAGTCTAGTGACACGCCGGTCAATGGCAACTGATGAGCTAGATGTATCAGATCTTCCAAGTCTTCTTGGGTTCCAATGTACGTCACCGCCGCTGAATCTAGTGGTGGCAGCATTGGCAATATAATAGCACTTTTCTTTGGCTCGAATTCGGCTTCGTTAAATCGTTTTGCTAGTGCGGGCAATAAATTCATAATCAATATTCTCTCTTGGAAACGTAGGGCCTCCGGGTGGCCAGCAACCCTATAAAAATGGTTTTATTAGGACTTTTGGCCACTCCAGTAGCGACGGACGGTGCGAACGCCTATACCCAACTGCTCAGCAACTTGCTTTTGTGTTAAGCTTTGTTGTTTAAGTTGCTGTATTTCTTGCTTTTTAGTACCAGTTGTTCGTGCGCGCTGACTATCAATGCCGAAGTGCTCGCGTATTTCTGCCAGATTGTTGAACTCAGCATCGTACTGATAGTTAGGGTGCGGATTGTTCTGGAAAGTAATAACCTCACATGGCGATGTGAAAGGACGCACTCGGCCTACAGCCTGTATCACGGTGCCCATTTCTAGGGTCTGCAACATCGGGTCAGTCAGTTGAGCTACATCGGTATATCGGTACTTATTGTCAGCAATGCGGGCATGACGGCGGCGAGGGTTCGGCAGTACTTTGATTTCCATTTCCAGCTGCTCATCACTGGCTCGCATGTCTTGTAGGGCATTCGCTAATATGGTTTTGGTAACGTAGTAGCTATTCAGACAGTAAGCACAGTCGAATTGCTCGAACTGGTTAATGCCAATTACACCGTAGTGGATGACTGGTATCTGAGTGATGGTGCCATTGGAATCGTATTCTTCGCCATCGACGATTTGAACATCATCTATACTACGGACGGTTAGCATCTCATTCAGCGTATCAATGCAATATTGCTTATGCTTTTTCTTTGAGATCAGCAGCACTCGTTTACCTTCCCGGATGCGCTTGAGAGTTAACTCAAGAAAAAAGTCCAATATCTGTGGGGAGTTCTTCAGGAAATGACCAGATGTACCCAGAGAAGAGGCAATATTCAGCCACTGAGTACCATCGCCTTTAAAGGCTGTGTCCTGATAGAAATTGTGAAAATTAAGCCCCAGCTTATGGTTCAGCAATGTTTCATGAGTCGTGCCGCTGTAGAGTAGAACATCGCAGTCCGCCGCAAGTGGTGTTGCAGAAAAGCGTATATCACCGAACTCGGTTTTCTCGCGTGAATCTAAAGGCGAATTCATCAGTGCTTGCAGGTCAAAGTGAATGTTGCGGAATTCTCCCGGCCAGTGGCGCTCCCCAATAGTAACCAGCTCTCGGATTTCCGTCGGATAGATCGAGGGCATAGACCATACGTCAGGCTCTCTCAGGTCATCTGTTGCTGCATTGAGTAGGCTTTGCAAGGCAAACACGCTGGCGGCCTTGCGCTTCTGAGAGATGTCTGATTCGCACAAACAGAAGATTAGGTTCGCTATTTCTTCTTGCGTGATAGTGCGGCTATATGGTGTTAGCGATACCGTCGCTTCATCAAAAATAACCAGTACATTCTGAGCTTCACACTTAGCTTTCATTCGAGCAATAAAATTCAAGTCATTTGTCAAATGGGCTTGGGTAGCGAAGAGCACTTGGGTGCCGCGCAAAACATCACCAAATTGATCTTTCCAGTGGCATTTCTCTTGATTAGGACATAAGGCGCAAATAGTGCGTTTACCAAGTATAGAAAGGCCACGCTGTTCATAGTCCGCCCAGTCAGCATTGCGCTGCTTACCGCACAGCTCTTTAGGACGCGGGCGGAGATTAGTGATTTTGATATTTTCAGGCGGGAACTGGATATAGTCGCGCTCATTGATGATAGCGCGAGTGGGGGCCAGCACGATGATCAAATCATACTGACCTGATTCTATGCCATATTCTATCACTTGATCCATATTGGTAGATTTACCCACACCTACCGCCCAGTTAATCAGCAGGTGAGGGTGCTTCTTAAGAAGTGACAGGACATAGAGACCATTATTTTCTTTTCTGAAACCAGCAAGCGCCATAGCGCTGCTGATTTGATTCAGAGACGAGTTCATTGTTAAGCCGCCGTGTAGCCATAACATTGAAGCATCACTTGGATACTCGGTATTGCTGCCAGCTCTTCGCTAGAACACTTCTGGAACACGTCGCTCAGTTTAAACTCCCCGTTAGCGTAGGCATTATTAAAAACTTCGATCTCTGACTGGCCCAGATCGATGTTCTCAGGTATCGGTTTTAAATCCACGGTATAGCTGTTACGGTGACGACTCATGAGTATCATCATTGGCTCTACAGCATCAAAAACTGGCAGGATTTGCGGCAGAGCTGCTTTGGGATGGGTAGCATCGGTGATTGCCAGAATCTCAACTTGACGAGAGCTGAAGTTAAATACAGGTAGCAGTAGGCGGTTGTATGCTTTGTTGCCAGCACGACATAGCGGGCAACCATTACCGTTACACAGGATGTAGCCTTTCTTCTCTGGCGTATCAATCCAGTGAATATTCACATCTTCATGCTCAACGGAAAAAGCCATGAAGGGAGTTGCGCTTTCGCCCACTCTTGCTTGTTCAAGTACGGTTTGGCTTGGCACGGTATTAGCGGCGGCACGATCTTTAAGTGTCTGGAGTTTCTTTTGTGTATCGTTTAATGATGCTTCCGGAGAAAGGGCACCAGATACGACAGTTGTGACAGCATTAGTTTGGATATTAGTGTTCATATTGAATCCTTCTAAACATAAAAATTTGTTGAATGGGGGCCTCTCTGGGGCCACCCGTAGAATGTAAATGGAATTGTGATTTCGTCCTATCAGAGTGTGTCTCACCCATTCCCACTGAGTGCTAATTCATTAAGCTTCAGCTGGTTGTGTAATCTTTGAGTGGTGTTGCTGACTGTAGTCGAGGTCATGTCGTACAGCGGTTACAATGTCAAAATGCAGTCCAAGGAGACGAGAAACCTCGGTTTGTTGGAGCTCTTCTTCATCCATGAACTCACCCCAGTAAGGCACGGTGATTTGATGTAATAGGCTTCCAAAGATGGCAAGCGTGCCTTCGACGGAATAGGACTTGCTTTCAATCAAATGTGAGAGAAAGTCGTATAGGAACTGCGGATATCCAGGCATTTGATAATCATAAGATGACCAGAACTCTTTATCTTCAAAGTGGATGCCTGCAAACTCTGAGTGCGCGTCGAGTTCTTCTGGAACTTCGAAATAGATGAGAAACTCACTGTCGATGAAATGATTTATGCGACGAGCGTTTTCTTCCTGATCATTCGTGAAAACATCTGAATTGTGACAAATACTAAAGGCACCTGGACCAATATTTTCTGCCCCGATAGATATTCGGTTTTTATTTGGGTTAATGCCCAGGTCTTCATTCGAGTAGAACGGGTCGGTGATAAGACCTAAATATGCCTCAACATAGGCTGTCAGTGGCTTCGGAATAATAGCTTGTACTGAATTGTTCATAATAAATCTCCGTGTTGTATTGGCCGCTTAATAACTTAAGCGGTGATTTCAGGGTGCAAGAGGCCGTCACCGATATTTCACGGCTAGTTGCTTAATTAATATGTGTTTATTTTTCGTGCGGTCTGAATAAACAGACTTAAGTGTTAGTCGCTTTGGTGTTGAAGTCTTACATCGTGGGCAATAGCTCTTTCGACATCAAAGTGGTCGCCCATCGTTCCGGCTAGTCCGGTATGAAATAACTCCTCTTGGTGGAATGTGATTGCACTGGTAATCGCACCAAATATTTCCAGCATAATGTCCAACGGAAGCGAAAGGTTGGAGCGAAGGTACTCATAAGCTTGGTACATCTGCAGAGGCAGTCCTTTGTTATTGTCAAAGTCGTACACGGCTTCAAATTCCGCAGGTTCTACACCCTCGAAGGTTACTTTAGTTGTCAGTATGTGGGTATTACCTACTAGATGTTCAGATTCTGTTCTGAAGTGATCGGTCAGTCTTAAGAAACGTTCGTGGTCATACTCTCCGTTAGTACAGATCAGCGACTCAGAGTTGTTAAAGGCCATGATCAGGCCGCCAAATTCAGAGTCTCCGTATGCGACCAGTTCTACAGTTTCATCTTGCTCGTTAACCAGAGAGTTTTCGTTACCAACCAGTAGGTTAGTCAGAATCTTAATATCTTTTTGGATGGAAGCTGGGATTCTGTTTTCCATGGTTTAGTCCTTATCAAATGTTTCAATATGTGAGCGAACTGCTCAGTCAGGAAGGATTATGTAGTCAGAGCCCAAAATAGGACAGGAAATAGAATCTCACGGATTCCCATAGAGTGGGTCTTGGGGCTATCTGGTTGATTTGTAATGTTATTTACGTAGCGTTTATGTCAGGTGGCGGGGACGTAAATACAGTAAAGTGGCCACGAAGCCTTTAAAAATAATATGTTAAAGGGTTGGTGGCCACTTGGTGAGTTCGAGGTCTGTGATCTGGCCTAGAAATCTGTTGTTGAATATGCGCTATGTTGTATTTATATCAAAATAACAAGCAATCAATAGGCTGGGTAAATGGAACAAATCTCAATAATTCACGTGGCTATCGCTGGTGCTGTCATCGTGGTGATACTTGCGCTTGTCAGTAGCAGAAAAGTAACACGAGGCTTTGTTGCTTAATTCGATGAGAAGACATGGTAGCCCCATGTTGTTCAGTTCTTAAACAACATACTGAGTTTCAG
>NZ_JAWPOT010000069.1:0-1251 GCF_033344415.1 Vibrio sp. 1727 | reverse complement strand
CGTAACCAGTGATAAAAAAGTCGTAACCATCTAAAGGACCAAAACCGGAACTGTTCTTTTTCTTGGGTGAAGTCTCCGTTCCTTGAGCTGTTGGCGTGCCAGCTGGAATTTCGACGTTAACATTTTGCTGCTTTACTGGTTCCGGTGCTTTTTCGGGTTCAGGCCACCACGCCATGATGTTGATAGGCAAACCAACACCCAAAAGCAAAGCGGTACCGATAACGGGCCATCGCTTCCAGAAAGGTCTAATGTCTTTCGCTTGCGCTTCTTGAACATGCTTATTGGACTGAGAATGGCTTTTGTAAAACGGAAAATACTCAGACTTGTAAGATCGTATCGACGTATTAACCACCTCACCATTGCAACCATCTTGAACCTTTTTGGTGTATGAGTTGCTGGAACCCATTGCAGTATTTTTAGTGCAACGGTAAGTGACTTCAATCATATCTTTGATATCACGATGCACCTTGCGTATGTTCTGGGTCAGCAAGATGATATCGACACCATAGTGACGGTGTATCGAAAACCACTCAAGAATCGCAGCCGGAAGCCCACGAGATGGCAAGCTCATATGAGCCTCATCAACAATGTACAAAGGCCCCTGTCCTTTCTCATTTCGCCACTCATCGGAGTAATCTTCAATCTGACTAAAAGGCCGACTTGTAGAGCCAAAATCCGTCAATCGACCATCAACTATCTTTATTAGGTCGCGCGCATCCTCACCGAATATCTTTACGAACCAATCAACATTAAGCGTAATGTTGGTAATAACTTTACGCCCTTCCTTGATAGCCGGGATGATGTGATAAGCCACAGCCTCGTAAGTCTTACCGCCTCCTGGTCTACCTGCTATTGCATAAATCATGAACCTAACCTCGTAAACGGAATGAGTTGAAGCATTAAGCGAACCGTGATTGCTGCAAGGATGATAGAAAGACACTGAGGCAAACCAACCGCAGCCATAACCCAAGACACTGTTGGAGGAATTGAAGTCATATACTGACTCATATCGACAGGCGCAAAGAGCGCAAACACGCCAGAAAGCAGCATGTTAACCATCTCCATGACCTGCTCAACCGCCCAGAAAAATAAGTCCTTGAGCATGTTAAAAAGCGACACTAAGAGCTGATACAAGAAGACCAAAAGCTTATTAAATAAATCGACTAACCAATCCATATTAATCCCCGAAGATAATGCGACGTGCTGCAAAGATGGACGACATAATCAGAACTGCACGAACAAAACCGAAAA
>NZ_JAWPOT010000698.1:0-509 GCF_033344415.1 Vibrio sp. 1727 | reverse complement strand
AGACGTATACGCAGCAGGTCGGCTAGACAGAGACAGTGAAGGTCTAATGGTGTTAACCAATGATGGTATCCTACAAGCGAAGCTGACTCAGCCGAAATCGAAGTCGCCGAAAACGTATTGGGTACAGGTGGATGGAGCGCCACAAGAGCAAGATTTAGAGAAGTTGCGTAAAGGCGTTGAATTAAAAGATGGTATGACCTTACCCGCAAAAGTAGAAGTCATTGATGCTCCGACGATTTGGGAGAGAAACCCACCAGTTCGTTTTCGTGCAAATATTCCAACGACATGGCTAGAAATCACTATCATTGAAGGTAGAAACCGCCAAGTAAGACGCATGACCGCTCATATCGGCTTCCCAACTTTACGCTTAGTACGCTATTCAATGGGCGACATTACCCTTGGAGACTTGCAGCCTGGCCAATGCAAAGAGATTCAGCTCTAGCCATCTTAAACCAGCACATTCCTTAAAGTAGTCAACATCAAAAAACATAAAAGCAGGCGATCGCCTG
>NZ_JAWPOT010000697.1:0-511 GCF_033344415.1 Vibrio sp. 1727 | reverse complement strand
ATTTAAGTCAGGATTAGCCATCGAAATATCATCAGCATAGAGCTGCGCGATATTGGTCTCAATACCGTATTTGCTCGCCATGATTTCATAATAGGATTGCGCCAGATCTTTTCGGTAAGTTTCGGCGCCAAACGTGTAAGAATCGAGCGTAACTTGACTTCCTCCTGCCCCTATACCATTTGCTTTTCCATCGTAGCTAAAATCATCGTAAATAGCAGATGCAAAATCTAATGAGTTATTTCTTGGCATTCTCTCGGCAATACTATCAATTGCTTCAACAAGGAATCGGTGTAGATAGTCATTTGATGGCTTGTCTGGAATCGCTTTAGTCGTAAGCATTTCATTGGTTGCATAAGACACAACCGTTGGGTCAAACCCAAAGAATGAGTTGTTATTCGTACCTGATAACGCGTAGCGCACCTCATCAAGAATTTGAATCGCACGTTCTGAAGTTTTCTCTCCCGCTGTCACTTGATCCCACTGGAAATCAAACAAACCAGTCTGATATGTC
>NZ_JAWPOT010000696.1:0-511 GCF_033344415.1 Vibrio sp. 1727 | reverse complement strand
AACCATGCCGATGAACAAACCGGAGACTACGATGATAGCCAGTGATTGCACGCCAACGGAATACAACTGTTTGATGAGTAGAGGAAAACTTTTAGAGGGTTGAGGCTTAGAGAAGATAGCGCCAACAAGCATCAAGGTTGCACGGCCAAAAGCTTCACAGATGGCGAGTGTGCGTTTTCCTAATGAAGCGACAAATTGAATAAAGCTAGCGACCATCAAATAGATCCTTTTCGATACTTTGCGCAGGAAAACGAAACGGCACAGGCCCATCTGCATCACCTTGTAAGAACTGCTGCACTCGCGGGTCTGGGTTTTGACTCAACTCCTCTGGCGTGCCAAACGCGATGATCTTGCCATCTGCTAGTAGGTAAACCCAATCAGCAATACTCATGACCTCCGGTACATCGTGTGATACCACAATAGACGTAAGGCCTAGAGCTTGGTTTAAGTCTTTGATCAACTCAACCAAAACACCCATGGTAATTGGATCTTGTCCCACAAATGGTTCATC
>NZ_JAWPOT010000695.1:0-511 GCF_033344415.1 Vibrio sp. 1727 | reverse complement strand
AGTGAGACAATGTCCCGCCCCTCTTCTAACATCACTTTAACGGCTTGACCTCGGAAAGAGCGCTTGATGATGTTGGCAAAGATACTGTTGAAGATAACGTCCAGATTAAAACTCTCTAGAGCAATACGGCTAGACTTGTTCTCATCCTCTAACTCCACAGAGATCCCCGCTTTGGCAAAATCGTCTCGCCACACATCCACCACAGATTGCGTAATTTGGCTTAGGTTGTAGTTTTGACTGCCGTTACTCGCATCACCTGGAGCACTTTTAAGCTCATTCAGCTGCCAGTAAGTTTTTGATACGTGATCCTGTGTGATGGAGTCTCTCTCCATTGGCAATTTTGACGAGATATAATCGACGCTGGTTTTTATAGACTGAGCAACATGGTCAACTAATAGATTTCTAACCTGAATTTGCTTTCTTAACTGTTGGTTACTAGTCAATAATACGCGGCTTTGATGCCTTAACTGGTTGGTCTTTAGAGTGACCTGAGCAGCAAGCTCTCGGTTTG
>NZ_JAWPOT010000694.1:0-511 GCF_033344415.1 Vibrio sp. 1727 | reverse complement strand
ATATTCACTCTGAGCACGATAAAAGTCGTTGGCTGGCTTTTTCTTAGCAAACTCAGCCACCGTCGCAGGTTTATCAAACAACGCTTTCATTTCTTGCGCTTGTTGTTTCGCTTTTGCAGAGCTTGGCAGCTTTTGCAAATAAGCCATCAAACTACCGTTACGAGCATCAAACGCCAACAACATGCGTTGCAGAACCAAATCGTCTGTACGTCCACCCGCTTTATCCCAAGCATTAAATAACGGGTCACACTCACTCGCGATGCTAGAACCGCTTAACCACATGTCTTCTGCGCCTTTAAAGGCTGCAACTTGTTTGCCTTGTTTTAACTGAGCAACGTAAAAAATACACTGATAACGCTCACCACTTGGAATGACTTTTTGAAACTCAGTGATGGTTTTCCAATCTTTCTGTTTGTACAAGTTATCGAGATAAGGCGCACGAATGCGACGTGAGAAAGGGAACGCCTCATGCTCATTAATGAAAGCATCCACTTGTTGTGGTGATTTCATG
>NZ_JAWPOT010000693.1:0-511 GCF_033344415.1 Vibrio sp. 1727 | reverse complement strand
TCACCGCCACAAAAATAGCTCGAGTGAAAAAGAAAACGCCTGGCTTAAATTGCGAGGCGTTTTTGTTTCAATTTGAATCAACTGTAAGCCCGTGCAACACGACCTTCGCAATTCAAGGTGTATTGTTTGGCATAAGCTGGGATGAAAACAGATTGGCCTTTATCTACTACACACGTTTCACCATTTGCGTGTGTAATCACGAGCGGGGAATCTAGCGGCAACAGGATTTCTGCGGTTCTTACATCAAGTGTTCGTTGGTTGGCCTGCTTTACAATCGCGAATTTGAAATCGTCGACGGGAATTGGGTATTCCAACATGTCGTTGTTTTCGATTGGTGCAAGCAGTAGGGTATCGAATGGTTTTTCTTCGAAGCGTGTGCATGCAACGAGTTCTTTTACGTCCATATACTTCGGTGTTAAACCTGCGCGTAGCACATTGTCTGAGTTCGCCATGATCTCAAGCCCCGTCCCTTTCAAGTACGCGTGTGGCGTTTCTGCATCCAAGAACATCG
>NZ_JAWPOT010000692.1:0-512 GCF_033344415.1 Vibrio sp. 1727 | reverse complement strand
GCCTTTCCGGATGTGCCATTACTTTTAGGAGATCAGCAGCTTCATTTGCATTGCCTTTCATTGCTGCTACATCCATATCTGTATAGCTCATGACTCACCTCTACATTAAAAACTAAATTAGATATTACTAAAACAGCATATTTAGTCAACACTAAATTAGCAATTATGAATTTAGATAAATTAACATTAGACATTTCTAATTTAGTTAATTATAGTGATGAACATCAAAGGATGGCGTTCTCAGTTTGAGAGTACGAAGGAGAAGAGTTATGACGTTAGAAAATGCAGTACGAGTTTTTGCAGGCACGATGGTATTGGTCTCGGTCATACTAACCGTGTTCGTTCACAGTAACTTCATTTGGTTCGCCGTGTTCATCGGCGTTAATCTTATTCAAAGTGCTTACACGGGAATCTGCCCTGCTGCTTATTTTTTAAAGAAATTTGGTTTTAGATAATCTAGAGCGTAGTGACCTTTCACACAGGCTATTCGTGAAAGGTCAGCTCGCCCTAAA
>NZ_JAWPOT010000691.1:0-512 GCF_033344415.1 Vibrio sp. 1727 | reverse complement strand
TTCTCGTTTGTGATTTTGTGTTGGGGTTTTTATACTAACGACTTCACTCTGCAATACGTAGCAAGTAACTCAAACAGCCAACTGCCTTGGTACTACCGTTTGACAGCGGTATGGGGTGCACACGAAGGTTCCCTATTGCTTTGGGTGCTTATCCAAGCAGGTTGGACTGTCGCGGTTGCTACATTCAGCCGCGGTATGCCACAAGAGTCGGTTGCACGTGTACTTGCCGTAATGGGTATGATCTCAGTAGGTTTCCTACTGTTTATCATCTTAACGTCAAACCCATTCCTACGTACGTTACCGTTCTTCCCTGTTGATGGTCGAGATTTGAACCCGCTTCTGCAAGACCCTGGGCTGATTGTGCATCCACCAATGCTGTACATGGGTTACGTCGGTTTCTCTGTTGCGTTTTCGTTCGCGATTGCCTCTCTAATGACCGGTCGTCTTGATACAGCATGGGCGCGCTGGTCTCGTCCTTGGACAACGGCGGCTTGGGTATTCCTAACTTTGGG
>NZ_JAWPOT010000690.1:0-512 GCF_033344415.1 Vibrio sp. 1727 | reverse complement strand
ATTTCCACACCATGCTTGTCTGGTGAAAATTACACCGTTGAATCGTGACGTTACCGCCCTGAAGAAGCCTTTCACCTCTATATCAACGGCCAAAAGCGAGTACAATCTGGACATCTCATTCAAGAAGGCAAACAAAATGGAAACTCTGTTAATTGGTCACCGCGGCGTTGCCGGCTCGTTCCCAGAAAATACAAAAGTCAGCGTTCAAGCTGCAATTGATCTCGGCCTAAAATGGGTAGAAGTAGATGTTCAGCCAACAAAAGATAACGTACTTGTGGTTTGCCACGATCATACGTTAAATCGATGCAGCAATGGCATAGGACGAGTTGATGCGCATACGTTGGAAGAACTAAGACAATTAGATTTCGGTGGCTGGTTCAGCGAAGATTTTGCTGGCGAAACTATCATGACTCTTGAGGAGCTATTAAGCTTGGCTACTGAGCGAGGTCTAAATCTGAATATTGAAGTTAAAGTAGACCGCCATCCAGCGGATGAATTCGCACAAACGCTCG
>NZ_JAWPOT010000689.1:0-512 GCF_033344415.1 Vibrio sp. 1727 | reverse complement strand
AAAGCGTACCGCACTGGCCAGTACGCAGTCGAATCGTAAGCAAACGCTGAACAAAATTCAGAGCAGCATTAAAAACGACAAACGTTACCTTGCTGAGCTACAACGCAATGAAACCCGTCTAAAAGCCGAGATTGCAAAAGCCGCCAAACGAAATGCAGTACCAATGGACGGGCTCGGCAAACAGCGCGGCAAACTACCATGGCCACTAAAAGGCAGTGTGTTACATAACTTCGGTACGCGTCAAACCGGACAAGTAAACTGGAAAGGTATGGTGCTTTCCGCTAACTATGGTCAACAAGTTAAAGCAGTTTACCCTGGCACAGTCGTATTTGCAGAGTATTTAAGAGGTTACGGTTTAGTGGTGCTGCTTGATCACGGTAAAGGTGACATGACGCTTTACGGCTACAATCAAGCGTTAACCAAAAAAGAAGGCGATAAAGTCACCGCAGGCGAAGTGATAGCACTCGCTGGTGATACAGGCGGGCAGGACCGACCATCACTGTATTTCGAAA
>NZ_JAWPOT010000068.1:0-1274 GCF_033344415.1 Vibrio sp. 1727 | reverse complement strand
TAGAACCACTATCTATTAGTAATTTAATGTAGCCAGCTATCTGTTCAGGGATTGGGTGCATATTTCGGAGCATTCCGATCAGTCATTTCGGGATTATCCGATCACCCATTTCGGTTTAAACCGATCACTGATTCCGCGATTATCCGATCACTTTTAGCCTAACTCCGAAATCGGTGATCGGAATAGCGAAAACCGCGATCGGAATGCCCGAAATCCTTCCTTTTTCTCTTTTAAATCAATAACTCGCTATTCTTTGCTTCTTAAACAAGAACGTAAGGAAGCGACAATGGCCAAAAAGAGAACTCCAATGAACAAAATCAAAGAGGTATTACGCCTTAAGTACGACTGCGGTCTCTCCAATCGTGGTATCGCTTCTTGCTTGAAACTCGGCCCGTCCACCATATCGGAACTCCTGACTCGCTTTAAACAAAGCCAACTTGGCTGGCCTCTACCCGAAAGTTGCAGCGATGCTGATCTCACGCAAGCGCTGTATCACAGCAAGAAAGCCAGTCGCGATAAAGTCATGCCAGATCTCACTCAATACGCTGTCGAACTTAGACGTAAAGGTATGACGAAGATGTTGCTCTGGCAGGAATATCATGAGCAATATCAAGAGCAAGCTTACGCTTACACTCAGTTCTGTGAGCACTTCACTCGCTGGTTCAAAACCCAAAAGCGCAGCATGCGCCAGCTTCATGTTGCGGGTGATAAGCTGTTTATCGACTACTGTGGGCCGAGGCTTCAGGTGGTCAACCCTGACACAGGAGAAGTGCGTGAAGCGGAAGTGTTCGTCGCGACCTTAGGCGCGTCCAACTACACCTATGTGGAAGCCTTCCCCAGCCAAGGAAAGTCTTACTGGTTAGAGGCGCATGCCAATGCGTTCGAGCACTTCGGTGGAGTACCACAGCTCTTGGTTCCCGACAATCTGCGTAGCGCGGTCACCAAAGCCAATCGTTATGAGCCAAGACTGAACGACAGCTATCAGAAACTGGCCAATCACTATCAAACCGCAGTGATGCCTGCTCGCCCTTACAAACCGAAAGACAAAGCCAAGGCAGAGAATGCCGTGCTCCTAGTGGAACGTTGGATCATGATGCGGCTGCGACACCAAACCTTCCATCCCTTCAAGGCGCTGAATCTCGCTATCCGAGAACTCATGAATGAGTTAAACCAACGTGAGATGAAACAGTATGGCGCGAGTCGTCAATCACTGTTCGACAAACTCGATAAGCCTGCGTTAAAGCCCCTCCCCAAACAGCGTTACCTGTATACCG
>NZ_JAWPOT010000688.1:0-513 GCF_033344415.1 Vibrio sp. 1727 | reverse complement strand
CGACGACGACCCGCGATTGGAAAAATGGCCATCAGCTCACCCGTACGCCATCGTGACTCGTACCAACATGCTGCACTCGGTTATGTTGGATAATTGCGCCGTGGACACACCTGTAGGTGAGATCGCAACTTTCCCTGTCTACCATGTTGATGACGGGGATTTTCTGTTTAACGCCATGATCACCATGACACGTAATCGCATGAAGCGTTTGATGGTCTGCGAAGGCAATCGCGCGGTGGGCATGCTCGACATGACACAAATTCTCAGCGCGTTTTCGACGCATTCCCACGTGTTCACACTCAGCATTGCACGAGCAAGCAGCGTAGAAGAACTGGCGTTAGCCTCAAACCGTCAACGTCAACTGGTAGAGAGCTTGCTGAGAAACGGCATCCGCACTCGCTTCATCATGGAGCTCATCTCTGCGGTAAACGAACAAATTATCGAAAAAGCCTTTGAACTGGTGGTGCCACCCGCTTTGCACGACCACTGTTGTTTGATCGTGCTGGGCTCAGA
>NZ_JAWPOT010000687.1:0-513 GCF_033344415.1 Vibrio sp. 1727 | reverse complement strand
TGGCAGGAAATTGGTTTCGAGATTTCACTTTTAGTGTTTTATAGCCTTGTTCTGCGACCCATTCTTCTTGAGCCTCTAACAACATCTGCGCGACTCCCTCATTTCGAGCTTGCGGCGCAACACCACCAAACCAACTATAGAAGGTGTCTTCATCCAGTTCGTAGCCGATTTTAAAACCGACAATAGCACCGTTTTTCTCAGCCACTAGGATTAGGCTGTTTTTGTCTCCAAGACGCTGTGACATCGAATCTAAGGTTTCTCCGTTGGCAAACTCTTTCACTCGAGTGACCACTTGAAGTGCCTCTTCCAACGTGCCTTCACGAATCAGCATTGTCATTGTTCTCTTCTCCAGAAATAAATATACCCAAGCACCTTGGATTTTTTGGGATATACAAGCCTTTTGTAATCCGCCTGAGGTTACTTGGGTATATGCAGACGAACAACTATTGTCGGTCTGGTTTTTCTCACTGAGCGATAATTACTCTTCTGTCGCTTCTCGAGCCATCTTTAGGT
>NZ_JAWPOT010000686.1:0-514 GCF_033344415.1 Vibrio sp. 1727 | reverse complement strand
AGATGGAATCTTAAGCTGCCGCCCATGCGTTGTGGGATCTTCTGGCTGCCATCCATCGCGATTTGCCATGTTTTGTGTTTCAAGCTTGGGTTAGTGAAGCGCTCGATAAGCAGCTTGGCGTAGCCTTCTAAATCGGTGCCTTCTGGCATGGTCAGCGAAGGGGCTTGTGCTTGCATCATCATGTCGAATGCCGCTTTGCGGTAGCCTTCATCTGTCATGGTGTCAGAGATGTGCGCGTAACCACCAAGGTAGCCTAGGTAGGCTAAGAACGAGTGGCTACCATTTAGCATGCGAAGCTTCATTTCTTCGTAAGGCACAACGTCGGCAACAAATTCTGCGCCAGCCACATTCCAATCTGGACGACCAGCCACGAAGTTGTCCTCGATAACCCATTGACGGAATGGTTCACAAGCGATGCCACATGGATCTTCACAGCCAAGCAGATCTGCGATTTCGGTCAGTGTCTCTTCTGTGGCTGCTGGCACAATGCGGTCAACCATAGTGCAAGGGAAGG
>NZ_JAWPOT010000685.1:0-514 GCF_033344415.1 Vibrio sp. 1727 | reverse complement strand
ATCAATAAAGCGATACGTTTCTGCAAACAGATATCCGGTATCCGTAAGAATAATTGGGATATCAGGTTTTTCTTGAGTCACAAGATGAAGCATGACAGCGGCTTGGATACCAAAGCTTGAGGATACCGCAAACTCTCCATCCAGATTTTCCAAAGCCCACTTTACTCGCTCTTGTGCCGACAGCTGTTCAAGTTCGACATTGATTTGTGCAAGACGGAGTATTTGCTCCGTCTTTGTTAATGTCAGTAACTCCGCCAGCTCCGGTTTGGAAGCCACAGAATCAAGCATAGAAGTCCCTCTTTGATACGAACACTTCTTGAATGATGCCTGCACGAATGGTGAAATCGCCAAAGGCTTCGCCTTCCTCACGCTCTTTCGACCATCGAGCCACCAGCAGATCAATCTCTTCTAGGATTTGTTTATCCGTGATGTTCTCTTTATACATTTTAGGTACACGTGTACCAGCACGATTCCCCCCCAAATGTAAGTTGTAACGACCCGGCGCTTTACCTAC
>NZ_JAWPOT010000684.1:0-514 GCF_033344415.1 Vibrio sp. 1727 | reverse complement strand
GACTACCGTACCGAGCACGGCCCATTTAAAACAGCAGCTGATTTAACCAATGTAAAAGGAATTGGTGAAGCAACCATCAAGAAAAACGAAGACCGCATTCTTCTATAAACGCGGGCTTCGACCATTGTATTCTTACTGAGTTTTCGTTTCCGGTTACTGCTTTCCCGAACCAAACCCTCTTTCGTGGTTCGGGATTTTTTATCCAAATATACGGCGATGGAATCCTTTCTCTACTAATGCCATACCTAAGCCTCCCATTGCACCAAACAGGTGTGCATCAACAGCAACACGAGCGCCTATCATTGCAGCAGTGCTGGTTGAAGGGCCATAAAATTGCTCCCATGCGATTTTCGCAATAAGTCCGGCGACTAAGAGTAGGCTACTTCTTCTGTTTTCAAACACTTCTCTGAGAGCCCAAAAACCAAACAAACCGTGTAAGACGCCAGACAAGCCGACATAGACTGACATGCTAGTCAGTAAGTTCATTGCGCCGACAAAGGCACAAAGCAAAAGA
>NZ_JAWPOT010000683.1:0-514 GCF_033344415.1 Vibrio sp. 1727 | reverse complement strand
CGTACCCATGATTAAAAATGCAGCGGTACTTTCTAGCGTCTTAGTGGCTTTGGTAGGCTCAGTCGCGTTAAGCTATTACCAAGTGGAAGGAAGTTTGATGATTTCGAGCATTTTAGCCATGTTAACAGGCTATTTTGTCGAACAAGTGCAGGAGAAACGCTAATGATTATGCTGTCAATTTTACTCATGACGCTGTTGGTGTTCACAAGCCGATACTTGTTTCTCGAACCGAAGTTGCCATTAAAGCTCGGCACGCGCACACAAAAGATTCTCAACTACGCAAGCCCGGCCGTTTTAACCGCGATCTGGGCGCCGATTGTCTTCATCCCCGAAGGGGAACTCAGTGTCAGCGTACAAAACCCGTTTTTATTGGCTGCGACATTGGCTGCGTTGATCGCCTATTTGACAAAAAACGTTCTCTTAACGACGGCTGTCAGTATGGTGGCGTTTCTTCTTTTGCGCGTTTGGCTTTAATCAGCCACCCACTCAATTTCTAACAAGGTGACGTCGCCAC
>NZ_JAWPOT010000682.1:0-514 GCF_033344415.1 Vibrio sp. 1727 | reverse complement strand
CTCGATGGCGGTGGCCATTGCAGTCGCAGGTTACTTGGGTCTGCATCCACCGGGCTTCGCGGCAGGTACGGTAGCACTGGCCTTCGGTCTGGCGGCGTCCTCCATCTTCCCGGCTCTGATGATGGGTATCTTCAGTAAGAACATCAACAAAGAAGGTGCTATCGCGGGTATGATTGCCGGTATCAGTATCACTCTGTTCTACGTGTTCCAACACAAAGGTATCCTATTCATCGCAGATTGGACTTACCTAGAAAGCTGGGGCAGCAACTGGTTCCTAGGCATTGAGCCAAACGCATTTGGTGCGATTGGTGCCTTATTCAACTTCATCGTCGCGTTCGCTGTATCGAAAGTAACAGCAGAAACACCACAAGAAGTGAAAGACCTAGTCGAACACGTTCGCGTACCGGTAGGTGCTGGTAGCGCGGTGGATCACTAAAATATAACCAAAACCACAAAAGCCCCGCTTGCAACCTGCCGTCCGGGGCGATTGTATTCTCGCTTTCCAGTTACCATA
>NZ_JAWPOT010000681.1:0-515 GCF_033344415.1 Vibrio sp. 1727 | reverse complement strand
CATAGAGGCAATAGTAAAAGCAAAGGCCACCAGCTGTGTTTTTCTGAGCGTTTCCAATGCGTTGCTGCCCACCACATGACCACAACAGACAACGTTTGAACCACGGTCACCCAAGCTGAACCATCAAGCTTACCGCCTTGTTGCGTGACCATCAGCCCTACTTGTAAGGTAATCACAATCAAACCGGTGGTAAGGAGAACGCCAAGAGAGCTGCGATGTGAGAACACCACCATAAGTAACGGGAATAGAATCAGCACGCCTACAGACAACGCAATGGGCTGCATCGAAAGCGTCGCGCCAAACACCATCATAGCGCCGAGCAACACTAAGCCAGCAAAGCCACCTTGAGGCAACAGCCATAATGCCGGGATCATGAGCGCGAGTACTGGGATTTCGCCCTCACTCAAACTCATCGCTCGAGCACACACAACGGCAAGAAAAGTTGTGATGAAAAATTGAAGTGTTGAAAAAATCATAGCGCCTCCTGGCTTCCCCACCTACTTGGTAACTCAACG
>NZ_JAWPOT010000680.1:0-515 GCF_033344415.1 Vibrio sp. 1727 | reverse complement strand
GAGGCGGTAATGGATGGTTTGCAGACATGTCACTCACCCGCTTTATGCGCTGCCAACCAAGCTTAGCAACTTATCGATGACTTGATTTGCCGTTACGCCCTCTGCTTGAGCGTGGTAGCTGAGCAATAATCGGTGACGTAACACTGGGTACGCCATTGCTTGGACATCTTCAGGAGAGACAAAATCACGACCTGCTAACCAAGCATGAGCACGAGCGCATCGGTCAAGGGCGATGGTTGCACGCGGACTGACACCCATTGCTAGCCATTTATCCAACTCACTGTCGTATTCGCTTGCTTGGCGTGTTGCCATCACCAAACGCACAATGTATTGCTCAATGGCTTCTGCCATGTGGATGTCGAGCACTTCTTGGCGCGCGGTGAAGATGTCTTGCTGACTCAAGCTTGGGCGCTCAATAGAGCATTCACCTTTTGCTTCACCACGATTGATCCGCAAGATCGCTAATTCATGTTCTGCATCTGGGTAATCCACTTCTAAGTGAAGCAAAAAGCGAT
>NZ_JAWPOT010000679.1:0-516 GCF_033344415.1 Vibrio sp. 1727 | reverse complement strand
GCCTGAGCCATGTTGTAAAATCGTTAGAGCAGTAACAGGAACAACTAAGCACCTACGCAGAGTTGGACTTCGAGGAAAGAATAAGCCTGCTTCTGGAAAGTGAAATCTTGAATCGTACTCAGACCAAAATCCAACGTCTAAAGCGACAAGCCAAGCTGAGAGTAGATGCGAAGCCAAGCCAACTCATCTACAAAGAAGGACGAAATCTCAATCGTCAACAGATAAGCGAACTTATGACGGGTAGTTATCTTTACAAGCATCAGAACATCTTGATCACAGGCCCAACAGGTGCAGGCAAGACCTATCTTGGCTGCGCACTTGCAACCAGCGCCTGCGACCAACAACAAACGGTCAGATACTACCGATTAACTCGCTTGCTTGATGATCTGACCGCAGGTCGTCTGGATGGTAGCTATCAAAAGCAACTTCAATCGTTGGCTAAGAAAGCTCTACTAATCCTCGACGACTGGGGGATGTAAAAGCTAACCCAAGAGCATGCAGGTCACTTATTAGAAG
>NZ_JAWPOT010000067.1:0-1295 GCF_033344415.1 Vibrio sp. 1727 | reverse complement strand
GTGATGATACGATTCCTCGCCTAATGAAAAATGCGTAACCAAGAATGACTTCAATATCCCCGCTCATGCGGGGATATTTTTTATCTCCGCGAGATTTGTTAAATTAGAAAGGTTCGTAGATCTTTACTTTTAGCTTGCACGGATAGCAAATATGCCACTTCAGTCCCCTCTTACGTTTTCCGACGAACAAATCAATATCGGCGAACTAAAACAAGAGTTAGAAAAATTCAGCTCAACCCAAAAACAAGAGTTTCTTAACCATCACCCTGTGACCAGCTTAGTATTGGCTCGCGCAGAGTACATGGACTTGCTGCTGACGCGTTTATGGCAATACTTCGGTTTTAATGACATTTACAACATCTCATTAGTGGCCGTAGGCGGATATGGTCGCGGTGAACTGCATCCGTTGTCCGACATAGACATTCTTGTTCTCTCTAACAACAAACTGCCGACTGCGTTAGAAGCGAAAATCAGCGAATTTATTACCTTACTATGGGACTTAAAACTGGAAGTTGGCCATGCGGTTCGCACTGTCAATGAATGTGCACAAATCGGTCGTGACGATCTAACGGTTGCCACTAACTTACAAGAAGCACGTCTGCTTTGTGGCAGCGAAGACACATTCCAAGCTCTAAAAAAGGTCGTGCTATCCGACTCTTTCTGGCCGAGCGAAACCTTCTACCGCGCAAAACTCCAAGAACAACGCGAACGTCATGCTCGCTACCACGATACGACCTATAACTTAGAGCCCGACATCAAATCGACCCCAGGAGGTCTTCGCGATATTCACACTTTGAGCTGGGTAGCGCGCCGTCACTTTGGCGCCACATCTCTGCTAGAGATGAGCCGTTACGGCTTTCTTACCGATGCGGAATACCGCGAACTGGTGGAGTGTCAGGACTTCTTGTGGCGTGTCCGCTTTGCTCTGCACATTGAACTTCGCCGATACGACAACCGTTTGACCTTCGCACATCAAGCACAAGTGGCCGAAAACCTCGGTTATGTTGGTGAAGGCAATCGCGGCGTCGAGATGATGATGAAAGAGTTTTATCGCACACTTCGTCGCGTCGCAGAATTAAACAAAATGCTGCTCAAACTGTTTGATCAAGCCATCATCAATGGTGGTGCAACTGAAAACGCAGAAATTTTGGATGCAGATTTTCAACGTCGTGGGTCGTTAATTGAAGCCAGAAAACCTGCGCTATTCCAAGCCAGACCTGAAACTATTCTTGATATGTTTTTGCATATCGCGAACGACTCAACCATTGAGGGGGTAAGCCCTCCAACCCTGCGCC
>NZ_JAWPOT010000678.1:0-516 GCF_033344415.1 Vibrio sp. 1727 | reverse complement strand
TGTTAGATGCTTGCACCAGCTATGGGACTCAGCTTTTTTGGCCGATAAGCAACACACGCTATGCCTGGAACACGATCTCGGTTATCGACCCCGCTTTCTCACTTCCTATTTTGATCCTGCTTTTGTTTGCCGCACTGAAGCGAAATCGAAGTTATGCGCGTGTCGCATTTCTATGGTCTCTGGCTTATCTGACTCTTGGGGTTATTCAACGAGATAGAGCAGAAGCGGCCGGGTGGAAAATCGTCCAAGAGCGACAGCACAGTGCTGTGCAGCTAAAAGCAAAACCAACCTTCGGCAATCTTTTAGTCTGGAAAGTGATTTATGAAACGGAAGATAACTACTATGTGGATGCGGTAAGAGTGGGGCGCTCAATAAAAATCTATCCTGGCGAATCCACACCAAAGCTCAATGTGAAAACACAATTTCCATGGCTCGACCCACAATCTCAGCAAGCGAAAGATATTGAACGTTTCCGTTGGTTTTCAAATGGTTTTGTAATGCAAGACCCGGATGACT
>NZ_JAWPOT010000677.1:0-516 GCF_033344415.1 Vibrio sp. 1727 | reverse complement strand
CCACGTCACGATCTTGGTGATTTCTGGACGCTTTTCATTCCAGAGGTAATCGTGCTCTTGCTTGAGTTTGTTATAACCTTCACGGGTAATCAGCTTAGTTTTCAATTTGGCTCCTATTCATTTCGGCATAAAAAATGCCGCACATTCAGCAGCATCGACGCTTACGCGATCTTCATCCTAAACCTAGAATTATACCCAAAGCCACAAGATTCTCAGAGCGGACTTTGGGTATTGGCAATTAGGTTAGGCGACAGTTCGACTATTTTTCGTAATCTGGTTTTTTCGTCACGATATAATTGGTTTCACTCGCCACTAACGCACCGTGCTTTAAGAAGTTTTTACCCAAAATCATGCTGTAATGAAAGCGTCCGCGATCTTGCAAATTCACGCGAATTTTCTTCTCTAACTCACCCAGTTTGACATGCATTTCCACCACCGGACGGACGTTTGCTTTCTCGCCTTTTTTCGCAGTAATTTTCATTACGTCTACCACTTCGCGAGTAAAGGCTTTTTGCA
>NZ_JAWPOT010000676.1:0-516 GCF_033344415.1 Vibrio sp. 1727 | reverse complement strand
CCGTAAGATTAGCCTTTGCTTTTGTCATCTTGCTTAGAAGGGTTGATTGATCATCACCCGGAACGTCCCTTCGTCTGCACCCTTGGCAACTTCAGCGCGAACCACAACACCTTCAACTTGGAAACGAACCGCGCCACCGACGCTCCATTTCATGTCTTCATGGAGTGTTTTTAAATCGTATTCGTCGGCAACTCGCCCCACCTCAACAAACGCTACCCATTGCCACCAAGGCATATCGTAGTAATTGATAATGGGAATATCGTCCAGAGGCTGCCAGTCTGGTAATACCCGATATTCGGCAGAATAGTGAATTGCAGAGCGTCCATGGTAACGACCCGCGGTATAGCCTCTCAAACGGTACAACCCACCCAAGCGAACTTGTTCCTGTTCTGGCGGACGACTACAAACAACACCATCACATTGATTCCAAGTTGGTGTGTCGGCTGTATAAAAATCCAAGGCAAGTACTTGTTGATCAAACCAATCCCCAAGAGGCCCCAGCGAGTAATATTGGCT
>NZ_JAWPOT010000675.1:0-516 GCF_033344415.1 Vibrio sp. 1727 | reverse complement strand
TTGGCGGCGGTTTGGCTTCTGGCTAGCCAGATCCCCATGGGTAAGCCAATCAACAAGCAGAAAAACACCGAAGTGAGCACCAAGGCGAGCGTGGTCATGGCTTGAGACCAAGCGCCGATCAAGCCAATGAACACTAGCGATACTAGCGTTGATAAACCAAGTTTGAAGTTAGAAAACTGCCACGCGAGTAAAAATAGGATCAGCACCATAATCGGTGACGGCGTAGAGACTAACGCGGTTTCGAATGAGGACAAGATAAAATCGATCGGAACTCGTATGGCTTGAAAAACAGGGCGACCATGTTCAACGAGCCAATTCAACCCAGATTCTACCCAATTATCGAGTGGGAGAACGGCATCTTGAAATGGGTTCATGATATCGAAAGGTGTCTCTTGCACGGCTTCGCTGTTCAACCAATCGTTGTTAGTTGCGGCCTCACTACCTTGTGACCACGGGTCTTCTTGTGTTGGTGCGGCTTGCGACCAAGGATCGTTATTTGTTTGCTCTGTAGACATC
>NZ_JAWPOT010000674.1:0-516 GCF_033344415.1 Vibrio sp. 1727 | reverse complement strand
GAGTGGGATAATAGGCTTTCGACGCCAGTGACTAAGTAGTGAATGAAAGGAGCCCCTGTGCTTAAAGCGATTTTTTTTGATATGGACGAGACGTTATGTGGCACATCCCAAGCAGACAAAGCTGCAGGGCACAAATTTGCTGCCTGGATTCAACAAACGTATCCGCAAGTCTCTGATCCTCAAGCATTCTTACAACGCTATTTGCAAGGGGTATATAAAAAGCTCAACGCAGAGTTTCCCCAGCTGGTTGCTCTTCTTCCAGACGAAAATGCTTTTCGCTGTGGTCTGATCCAAACGATTTTGGCGGAGAACGGCATCCACATCGATGCAGAGCAAGCTCAGCAAGCACAACACTATTTTGATTCAGCACGTATGGGCGCGTTCACTTTCTTCCCTGGCGTAAAAGAAATGCTGACGGATCTACGTAAGCACTACAAACTTGTCGTGATCACTAACGGTCCAATTTTCTCGCAGCACCCCAAATTGAAAGCAACACAAATGGATGAATGGGTGGAC
>NZ_JAWPOT010000673.1:0-517 GCF_033344415.1 Vibrio sp. 1727 | reverse complement strand
CGTACTTCATCGCCTGCGCGATCACGGGAATACCGTTGTGGTTATCGAGCATAACTTAGACGTCATCAAAACAGCAGACTGGATCATCGACTTAGGACCAGAAGGCGGACAAGGCGGCGGAGAGATCATTGCCCAGGGAACACCAGAAGATGTGTCTCAGATCGAAGGTTCGCACACAGCTCGATTCCTTAAGCCTATGTTGAAATAGAAAAAACGGGTAAAGTACAAAGACCAGCCAAGGCTGGTCTTTTTTCATTCAAAACAACGCAATATATATGGCTACTATACATGTAAGTGGAACCAAACTTTCTCCTGAAAAAGTACAAGTTCCTCTCAATCGCAAGTTTCTCATCGCTTTGGCCGTTCTGTTTTTACTGGCCATGCACTTTTTTATGCCCAATCCAGGTGGTTCAGGGTTAGCCTTATCCTTCAACGCAACAACGTGGATTGCATTTAGCTTTGCGTTAGGTATCGGTTGCTATCAGCTCGCGAGTAACCGCATTTTACGCTATTCAAA
>NZ_JAWPOT010000672.1:0-517 GCF_033344415.1 Vibrio sp. 1727 | reverse complement strand
TTGCTCTTCGAGCCCGACCCCGTTATCCATGACATCAATGATGACAACGTCATCACAAAAGCTGACATGGAGATCAACAAACAACTCTTTTTGCGAAGTCGAATGAGCAAGACAGGCATCTTTGGCGTTATTAAGCACATTAATGATCACCTGTTGCAATCCAGTCACATCCGCATAAACGTTTTGTACCTCGCCAGAATACATCACACCTAGTTGGATATTGTGACGTTGGAACTCATAATCCACCAACTTCATTGCATCATTGATGACGGCAGGTAAGTCAACCCAGCCTTTCTCGATTGGCGTCCGGTGAATCAAACTACGTAAACGCTGCACTATGTCACTCGCAGACGTCACTTGTTGTTGAATTTTCTCTATTATCGGCAACATTTCCTCGGGTGTAGTGCCTTGCTCCATCCGCATCTTTGCACCTTGGCTGTAGTTTTTAATCGCAGCCAATGGTTGATTAATTTCATGTGCGATACTGCTGCCTAATTCTCCCACAATCGTAATACGT
>NZ_JAWPOT010000671.1:0-517 GCF_033344415.1 Vibrio sp. 1727 | reverse complement strand
GATCATTGTGCTGACGTTAGCCATAAATTTACATGAGCATCGACTTGCCGATAAAAACCTCAAAGAACTTGCTCACAAAACGGTGATGTTTCAAGAAGATGAGAAGAAACATTTAGCGCGCGAGTTGCACGATGGGATCAATCAGCTTCTGGTATCGAGTAAATGTCATTTGGATTTAATGAGCCATCGATTGCAAGATGAAAAGCTCAAGTCACATCTCGACAAATCACAACGTTCTTTGGTGACGGCAATTAATGAAGTGCGGCACATTTCCCATCAACTTCGCCCAAGCGCATTGGATGATATCGGTTTGGAAGCTGCGTTGACGACATTGCTGCAAGATTTCCATTCACACTCTGGAATTGATATCGACAGCCATTTTGACACTCAACAGCACAAGCTGACCTCCGAAGTCGCAACAACACTGTACCGAGTTGCGCAAGAGTCGCTAAATAACATTGAAAAGCATGCAAAAGCGAAAAAAGTGACGGTGATTTTGCAAAAAATGGGCAATATG
>NZ_JAWPOT010000670.1:0-517 GCF_033344415.1 Vibrio sp. 1727 | reverse complement strand
ACGGTCAATAACTGCTGAATATCATGGAAGTGCAGACCAGTTGTTGGCTCATCTAGAATGTACAAGGTTTTACCCGTATCACGCTTGGATAGCTCTCTTGCCAATTTCACTCGCTGCGCTTCGCCGCCTGATAATGTGGTTGCCGCTTGACCTAAACGAATGTAAGACAGACCAACGTCCATTAGAGTTTGCAGCTTGCGGGCAATCGCAGGAACAGGATCGAAGAAGGTGCGAGCATCCTCGACGGTCATTTCCAGTACTTCATCGATGGTTTTGCCTTTGTAGCGTACTTCCAGTGTTTCGCGGTTATAGCGCTTACCTTTACACACATCACATGGCACGTACACGTCTGGTAAGAAGTGCATCTCGACTTTGATAACACCATCCCCCTGACAAGCTTCACAGCGACCACCACGAACGTTAAAACTAAAGCGGCCAGGTTTGTAACCACGTGAACGTGATTCCTGCGTACCAGCAAACAGCTCGCGAATAGGGGTAAAGATTCCCGTGTACGTCG
>NZ_JAWPOT010000669.1:0-517 GCF_033344415.1 Vibrio sp. 1727 | reverse complement strand
AAAAGAGGCAGTGCGATAGCTAATGTTAATATGCTTTTCAATTTCATCATTTCCCCTTAAATTACGTTTCTTGTTTTCAGCTCATCTACGTGGCGTTCTTCACGATAAACACGAGATCATGGCCCTTATACATCAATCAATGCTTTCAACAAATCCCTCTATTAGCTCAGATGTATTCGATTGTGCACCACCAGCGAATCCAGTTGAGCTATTTAATGAAGGTAAGATTTCTTTTATAAGGTTCAATATTGACAGTCGAGTTAAAGTGTAGGAGGTCATATCTTTAACTCTTTTTGCTTCCATCTCCTGGGCGGGATTATTGATCTCCATTTCCTTATTGGCCGTTTTTATTTTCTCTTTTAACAGCCCTAGTTGCTTGATCTTAGAAAACTTTAATTCGTTATTAACAGTAAACCCTAAAGTGGCGTTCCATTCGCAAGATAGTTGAAGTGGGCGCTTTTGCGCTAGTAAATTAGCATTGATTTCATCTGACTCAATATCCTGGTTACTGTATCTC
>NZ_JAWPOT010000066.1:0-1395 GCF_033344415.1 Vibrio sp. 1727 | reverse complement strand
CATCAACCGCGCGAGAGGAGCGAGGCAACGATTGATAAAGCACGTTACCGTCCATATCGATGACGGAACGAAGCGCGGTCAACTTAGCACGTTTACCCGAGTTAGTCAGTGTTTGGTACATTTGCGCCACTTCAAATGGCGTCAATGAAAACGAGCCCAAGAACATAGAAGGCACAGGACGAATCTCATCTTTGTTGACGCCTAAGCGTTCAAGCGTGCCAGACACTTCTGGAATACCAAGCTCCATCCCCAACCTTACCGTTGGTACATTCAATGACTTCGCAAGCGCAAGGTAAAGTGGCACATCACCACGATATTTACGGTCGTAGTTACGCGGAGTCCACACCGAGCCTTTGCTACCTTTCAAACTTAGAGGCGTGTCGTGCAGCGTCGTCCCCAAATTGTATTTGTCTGGCTGTTCAAGCGCGGTCAGGTAAATCGCAGGCTTGACCAACGAACCAATTGGACGACTAGCATTAAGCGCACGGTTAAAGCCTTCATAACCCACGCGTTTACCACCAACCATGGCACGAATTTCACCACTGTGGCGATCAACAGCCACGGCAGCAGCTTCGAGTTCTTTACCGCCTCGCTTCGCTAAATCCGGTATTTTCTTCGCGATCGCCTGCTCCATTTTACTTTGAGATACAGGATCAAGAGACGTAAACACGCGCAGACCAGTTTCAGCCTTGAAGCGATCACCGACCTTCTCTTTCAGCTCGATATTCAATTGCTGGAAGTATGCAGGCTGACGGCTCGCAATACGTGGTTTGCTTTGTGTATCAAGAGGTCGACTCACAGCTTGTTCATATTGCTGCGATGTGAGCATGTTTTGTTGCATCAGCAATCGAAGCACCAAGTCTCGACGCTCTTTAGTGCGCTCAGGATAGCGAACAGGATTGTAGTACGACGGTCCTTTCACCATGCCCACCAGCATCGCAAGTTGATCAATTCGCAACTCTTGGATTGGCTGCCCAAAGTAGTAGCGTGATGCTAAGCCAAAACCGTGGATCGCTTCGCCGCCGCTTTGGCCCAAATACACTTCATTGAGGTAGGCTTCTAAAATGCGGTCTTTGCTGTAACGGTAATCAAGAATAAGCGCAATATAAGCTTCGCGCACCTTACGCCACAGCGTTTTATCACGGGTTAGAAATAAGTTTTTCGCTAGCTGCTGCGTTAAGGTACTGCCACCTTGAACGGTGCGACCCGCTTTGATGTTCGCCACTAAAGCACGGGCAATAGCCAATGGTGAAACACCATCATGCTGATAGAAGTCTCGGTCTTCTGTCGCCAACAAGGCATCAACTAAAATTTCAGGGAATTGGTCACGACGTAAGAACAGACGTTGCTCATCACGATCTTTTTCAAGCATCCCCAGCATCTTTGGCTCAAGGC
>NZ_JAWPOT010000668.1:0-517 GCF_033344415.1 Vibrio sp. 1727 | reverse complement strand
TGTTTCACGTACGTTATGGTCTGTGATTAATACACCAAGGCCACGATCGCGTAGGTGCTCGATGATTTTCTTGATGTCATTAACCGAAATAGGGTCGACACCTGCGAAAGGTTCATCCAACAAAATGAATTGTGGGTTTGCCGCAAGAGCTCGAGCGATTTCGACTCGGCGACGTTCACCACCCGATAGTGCCATACCCGCACTGGTTCTTATGTGCTGTATGTGGAATTCTTCCAACAAATCTTCCAGCTTGTCCTGACGCTCTTCGCGGGTCATTTCTTGGCGAGTTTCCAATACGGCCATGATGTTATCTTCAACGGACAGTTTGCGGAAAATCGACGCTTCCTGCGGTAGATAGCCAATACCCATGCGAGAGCGGCTGTGCATTGGCAAAATACTGATGTCTTTGTCGTCAATGGTGATGGTGCCTTCATCACGAGGCACCAGACCAACAATCATGTAAAACGAGGTGGTTTTACCGGCACCGTTAGGACCAAGTAAGCCCACAATCTGACCA
>NZ_JAWPOT010000667.1:0-517 GCF_033344415.1 Vibrio sp. 1727 | reverse complement strand
GATCATCCGTTCTTACTAACTACAGCGCTTTCCATGCTCTTTGCATGAATCGTGAACATAAGAGCCAAATCGTATTTCCATCCTCAATCGTTCACTTTTTAAACCGCAATTTTATAAAATCAAATTTCAGATTTATGAATATCACCGCTATTTGCTCATTTTTTTATATAAACCAAGCAAAAATGATAAAAATTAAAGCGATATTAGTTAATATCCGGTAATCTAAATCCAATTCCATTTTGCTAGTAACATCGCAGAAATGACTGACGAGTTTAAGAAATCGACCGCTAACTTAAAAAAAGCGGTGCCACTAATGATCAAAAATCATGTAGCTGCCACCCCCGCAAACTACGCGCTTTGGTATACCTACGTAGACAAAACCATTCCAGAACTCAATTTTGAGATGGACGAAGTGTTAGAACACTATGGTATTTGTCCACCAGCAGCGAACAAACAGCTTTACAACAACTACGTGGCCAGTAGAGCAGAAACCAGTTTAGAAGATCTCAAAACCAAC
>NZ_JAWPOT010000666.1:0-517 GCF_033344415.1 Vibrio sp. 1727 | reverse complement strand
TCGCGACAGATATTTTAGAACTGGACGAAGTGGTGATCGGCAACGGTTACTTAGTTGATGCCATGATGGCCAGTATGTCTGTACCCGGCGCACTCCCTCCGTATAAGTTAAATGGCCACATGCTTGTTGACGGTGGCGTGGTCAACAACATGCCAGTGGATGTTGCGCGTGCGATGGGCGCGGATGTGGTTATCGCGGTAGACATCAGTACCGACTACAAAACCGAAGATGATTTTACTGGGCTGTTTACCGTTGCAGACCAACTCTCCAACTATCTGGTGCGTCGCAGTACCCAGCAGCAAGTCGAAACCCTGCAAGAACACGATGTTTACATTCGTCCCAATGTCGGCCAAATGGAAACCGTCGAGTTCGACAAAATGCCTTGGGCTTTTCAATCTGGTTATGACATCACCAAAGAAATGGAGTCGAAGCTAGCGGGACTGCGTTTATCAAACGCGGAGTATCAAAAGTACATCGACCATAAGCAGGAAGTTCGCAAAAAGCTCGTTTATGGTGA
>NZ_JAWPOT010000665.1:0-518 GCF_033344415.1 Vibrio sp. 1727 | reverse complement strand
CAGCCATTGCGTCACAATCACACCGCCATCTTGCGGCGAGTACATGACGTCCAACGGTGGAGTGACATCGCTAAGCCACTCCAAATCCGCTCTTCCGCGCCACGCTGTCCACGCTTCGAGATCCCAGCGCCAATGCAACATGAGATTGTGCTGAACAATATTGGCGTGTTGAACCCCTTGGGCATAGCTAGTAGCAAGTAGAGTCGTATCCGACGATTGGGAGAGCCATTCTCCACGTGCGATTGCTTGCTCCCATTGGCTTTTCGACCATGCTCGGCTGTCATACCAATATTCGGCGATCACATTGTGTCCGGCTTGGTTCGCCCCGTTCAATCCCACCAACGCTTGGAAAGCGCTGCCTTGTTCTTCCACCGTCACGGGTTGATAACGATCACTCGGCTGCCCTTCATTTTTAAACTGATAGCCAACGCTCTGCTTTTGCCACAGCAACGAGCTGTGCATGGCTATAGATTCATCCAACACAGCAATGGCACTCACACCCAACAAGCCCCGACGCA
>NZ_JAWPOT010000664.1:0-518 GCF_033344415.1 Vibrio sp. 1727 | reverse complement strand
CGTCACCACCGTAACATTTTGCGATTACGTTTTTACGTAGCTGCTTAACGGTAGAACGCGCAATGATGTGGTTACCAATAGCCGCTTGAATCGCGATATCGAACATCTGACGAGGGATAAATTCTTTCATCTTCTCAACCAGCTGACGACCACGAGTCTGAGACTGATCTTTGTGCGTGATAAGCGCAAGTGCATCCACTTTGTCGCCGTTCAATAGTACGTCGACGCGTACCATGTTTGCCGCTTCAAAGCGTTGGAAGTTGTAATCCAGAGATGCGTAACCACGTGACGTAGACTTCAGACGGTCGAAGAAGTCGAGAACAACTTCCGCCATTGGGATGTCGTAAGTCACTGCAACTTGGTTACCGTGGTAAACCATATCAACTTGGAGACCACGCTTCTCCACACACAGTGTGATCACGTTACCTAGGTAATCAGAAGGCACCAAGATGTTACAACGCGCAATCGGCTCACGAATCTCTTCGATGTCGTTAATTGCAGGTAGCTTCGCTGGGCTA
>NZ_JAWPOT010000663.1:0-518 GCF_033344415.1 Vibrio sp. 1727 | reverse complement strand
TTGCTCAACTTTGCAATGTGGACACGAAGCTGCCGGCGATTAGGTCTCAACTACCGTATTCACGCAGGGTTTTATCACCTATTGTTCCAAGAAAGTTTACCTAGTAGAAACGAAGACCGCTTAGGTTTGAGCGTGATAGAACGCCTAGAAGCAACCGTTGTCCCGCTTATTCTGCAAGGCAAGCGCATTTCGGTGACAGGCCACTCTTCTGGTGGTGCAATTGGTAGCGTGTTTGCGGATTACATAGAAAAGAAGTATCCGAAAAGCATCAAGCGCGTTGTGACTTTCGGGCAGCCCGCCATTGGTGACTGGACGTTCAAACGTCGCTATCGTCTGGCGCATAAAACCTACCGAATTTGTTGTGATATCGATATTGTGACTTTCATGCCTCCGGTGCCTTTTCTTTACTGGCACGTCGGAAAAATGCTGTGGCTGTACAATGGCAGAATTTATGAGAACACGCCGACACTCATTCGCCTCGGGCGTTCACTATTTAGTTGGCTGATTCGTCCGTTTTC
>NZ_JAWPOT010000662.1:0-519 GCF_033344415.1 Vibrio sp. 1727 | reverse complement strand
GGACAGTTCTCTCACCGAAAGTGATGCCGAATTTTGAAATTGTTCGGTGATGCCGTGATGCACTAAACAAGACGGCATTTGTGCATTGTACGCAGCTTGTAAATCGTAAAGGAAGTCACCGACATACAGCACTTCATTTGGCATCAAACGCCACTCCTTGGCGAGTACTTGTAGCGATAAAGGATCGGGTTTTGGTGGATAACATTCACGCGTGATCACTTGCTCAACGGTGATTTGGTTATGTTCCAATTTTCTTTGTGTCGCAATTAGGCAGTTTCGCGTCACGATGGCGGTTTTAATCGCTTTTTTCTCCAAGTAGTTCAGCAATTCATGACAGCCAATCATCGGGCTAGACTGTTCAGCATCGGAAATCTCGTGGTCAAAAATGACATTATGTGCATGCTCTTTGTGATGCGGGTGATCGATGCGCTCTACGAAATCCAATAAATCTTCTGTTTGAGGGCAACCGAGTTGCTGACGAAGATCTTGAAAGTTCATATCTGAACTGACGAGCGTGTT
>NZ_JAWPOT010000661.1:0-519 GCF_033344415.1 Vibrio sp. 1727 | reverse complement strand
CAATGCTGCGTGAAGGCGTAGGGTTGACGGCAGGAATGTAGCAAACGCCATCTTTTTGTTTTTCGGCTGGAATAGAAAGCTGAGGCAACAAAGTAATACCCGCTCCCGCAGCAACCATATTACGCAAAGTTTCTAAACTGGTGGCTTTAAAGCGCTCATCATCTTTTGCTCCTGCCGCAAAGCAGAAACCTAACGCTTGGTCGCGTAAGCAATGTCCATCACCTAAAGCCAGCACGGTCTTCCCATTGAGCTCCAACATATCAACCTGGTCGCGCTGTGCCCATTCATGACCACATGGTACAGCAACACTCAGCGGTTCGTTGTACACTTCAATCTCTTTAAATGGGGCAGTTTCCGCCACAGAAGCCAATACCAAACAGTCCAGCTTCCCTTCCTCTAGCTGGCGAACCAATTGATGAGTTTGAGCCTCATGCAGGAACAGCTCAAGCTCAGGGAACTCTTCTTTCAGCTGTGGAAGAATTTTAGGCAATAGGTACGGGCCAACCGTCGGAATAAAAC
>NZ_JAWPOT010000660.1:0-519 GCF_033344415.1 Vibrio sp. 1727 | reverse complement strand
AACCAGCAGAGATCGACGCAAAATCGCCACTGCGTGAGCGTAAGAAGATTGCTCAATGGTATCACCGTGCTGATAGCGCAGAACACAAACTGGCTCTGCTGAAACATATCATCACAGAGCAAGCTGAGCGCACTATCGTGTTCTTAAAAACTCGTGAACGCTTGGCAGAGCTACGTGCACAACTTGAGAGCGCACAAATCCCGTGTTCGTGGATTCAAGGCGAAATGCCTCAAGATCGTCGTAATAATGCCATTGCACGTTTCCGTGACGGTACTGTGAACGTGCTACTAGCAACTGACGTTGCGGCGCGTGGTATCGACCTTCCTGATGTTTCTCACGTTATCAACTACGACATGCCTCGCACGGCTGACGTATACCTTCACCGTATCGGCCGTACAGCTCGTGCAGGTAAGAAAGGTAACGCTATCTCAATCGTAGAAGCGCACGACCAGCCAATGATGGATCGCGTAGCACGTTACGTGAAAGAAGACATCAAAGAGCGTTTCATTAAAGAGATGC
>NZ_JAWPOT010000659.1:0-519 GCF_033344415.1 Vibrio sp. 1727 | reverse complement strand
CGGAAATCAACTTGAGAGAAGGCGATATCGCAAACATGGGGTTTGCGGAAGCAGCCGATGTGCCAGTGATCATTGTTGCGGATATTGATCGTGGCGGTGTGTTTGCGCATTTATACGGAACATTGGCGTTACTTTCTGAATCTGAACAGGCGAGAGTAAAAGGGTTTGTCATTAATCGCTTTCGTGGCGATATTCGTTTGCTGCAATCAGGCCTGGATTGGCTAGAAGAAAAAACGGGTAAGCCTGTTTTAGGCGTGTTGCCATATCTGCACGGCTTGAACCTAGAAGCCGAAGACGCCATTACTGCACAGCAGGAGTTGAACTCTGAAGTTAAGTTAAATGTGGTTGTTCCGGTGTTAACGCGCATTAGCAATCATACTGACTTTGATGTTTTACGCTTAAATCCCGACATTAATCTTCGCTATGTTGGGAAAGGTGAGAAGATAGATAAAGCCGATCTCATCATTTTACCGGGAACGAAATCAGTACGAGACGATTTGGCATATCTAAAAAACCAAG
>NZ_JAWPOT010000065.1:0-1448 GCF_033344415.1 Vibrio sp. 1727 | reverse complement strand
AAAGTCGTCGCTATGAACCTCATATCCAGTCACGGAAGGATGAGTCAGAAGCCATTAAAAACACGGATTTTAAGGCTCACCGTTGGGTTGTAGAGAGAACACACAGTTGGATGAATCGCTACCGTCGTGTCCTGACTCGTTGGGAGAAGAAAGTCGAGAATTATGAGGCGATGCTGCATTTTGCCTGTGGTATCATTGTCTGGACTAAAAACCTATTGGGATAGGTTCTTAGTAAATAAAAATTCAGAAGGGATATGTTATGAACTATACAAAATTTGATGTAAAAAATTGGGTTCGCCGTGAGCATTTTGAGTTTTATCGGCATCGTTTACCATGTGGTTTTAGCTTAACAAGCAAAATTGATATCACGACGTTAAAAAAGTCATTGGATGATTCAGCGTATAAGTTTTATCCGGTAATGATCTATCTGATTGCTCAGGCCGTGAATCAATTTGATGAGTTGAGAATGGCGATAAAAGATGATGAATTGATCGTATGGGATTCAGTCGACCCACAATTCACCGTATTCCATCAAGAAACAGAGACATTTTCAGCACTGAGTTGCCCATACTCATCCGATATTGATCAATTTATGGTGAATTATTTATCGGTAATGGAACGTTATAAAAGTGATACCAAGTTATTTCCTCAAGGGGTAACACCAGAAAATCATTTAAATATTTCAGCATTACCTTGGGTTAATTTTGATAGCTTTAATTTAAATGTTGCTAATTTTACCGATTATTTTGCACCCATTATAACAATGGCAAAATATCAGCAAGAAGGGGATAGACTGTTATTGCCGCTCTCAGTACAGGTTCATCATGCAGTTTGTGATGGCTTCCATGTTGCACGCTTTATTAATCGGCTACAAGAGTTGTGTAACAGTAAATTAAAATAAGCTCAGGTTAAATTAAAGGGTTTCATATCTAGTGAAGCCCTGTTTTATTATGTTTTGAGTTAACTTATCTTCAATGGCGGTCATAGAACCGACTGTTTACCCTCAAATAAATGTGTGAGCCGAATTATTATATCATCCTTCCGCAAAAGGCTAAAAACCATAAACAATAAAATGTTTTTTGTCGGCTTTTGTTCGCACTTTTTATCTGTTTCTAGGCATTTTATGATAATTTTTTAAAGGTAAGCTTGAAATAACACGTCGATGCCAAGATATCTATCAAATCATGATATATAAACTAAATGGGATAAAGAATGAATAAGAACCTATCCCAAAAGGATTTTATTCCAGACAATGATGGCACAGGCAAGATGCAGCATTGCCTCGTAATTTTCGACCTTTTTCTCCCAACGAGTCAGGACACGACGGTAGCGATTCATCCAACTGTGTGTTCTCTCTACAACCCAGCGGTGGGCCTTAAAATCCGTGTTTTTGATGGCTTCTGATTCATCCTTCCGTGACTGGACATGAGGCTCATAGCGACGACTTC
>NZ_JAWPOT010000658.1:0-519 GCF_033344415.1 Vibrio sp. 1727 | reverse complement strand
TTCCCTTTCCTACTTGTAGCTAAGTTCTGTCGCTTTGCCTTTGAAGATCCGGTATACCACAAAGGTGTAAAGCAATATCACCGGCATAACAATCATCACACCGTAGCCCACGATTATTAACGTCGCAGGCGAGGAGGCGGCTTCTTGTGCGGTCATTAATCCCGGCACAACTTCTGGGAAGAAGCTATACGCAAGCCCGAGAAAGCTCAACGCGAAAATGACAGTGACACCAAAGAAAGGCCAGCGCACACCCAGATCATTCACCATTGGAACCTGACGCAAATAGCGATCAACTAGGAAGATGGTTGCCAATACAATTAACGGAACTGGGGCAAGCAACAAGATTTCTGGGAAGCTGAACCAACGCAAGGCAACTTGTTGATTTACAATTGGGTTTACAACGCTAACCACCAAGATTCCTAAGGCCGCTAACCAACCAGCACGGCGAGACCAACGGGCCGAGCGTATTTGCAAATCACCTTCCGTTTTTACTACTAACCATGCGCCACCGATGTAAAC
>NZ_JAWPOT010000657.1:0-519 GCF_033344415.1 Vibrio sp. 1727 | reverse complement strand
CTTCGCACAGCATAACTTACTCAAAGTTCCTTTTAACGCCCGATATCAATCTCGTTACATCAACGCTGGGGAAACGGTCGAGTTGACGCTTTCTCACACCGGCCGATCTGCAAGCGTAAAGGGCAATTGGTCACTGAACAACGACACATCGAAAGCGGTCGATGTGCAACTGGCAAACTCGGCCTCTTTCAGTGCCAACTTGCCAACGGGGCTGACGTGTGGTGCACCGTTTGAATCTAAAGTTTCAGTGGATTATCAGTTTGCTGAAGGGCTTAAGGCGCAATCTTGGCAAAACGTGACGGCGCTAGTGAATGGTGTTCCTCTACTTTTGAATAAGCCCAAGACTATCGAGGATGCGCTCACCGATGCGAGTATTAACTCGCGCGGTCAAGAAGTGCAAGGGAACAAAATTTTTGTTCAAACACTATCAGACAAAACGCAGAAAATTGATGACTCATTTGCCGTTTATCTCGATATCGAACACGCGAATTTAGCGGATTTACACATCACGTTGACGTC
>NZ_JAWPOT010000656.1:0-520 GCF_033344415.1 Vibrio sp. 1727 | reverse complement strand
AACAAACCATTCAGGATGTTGCTTAAAGACCTCAGATTCTGGCTGCGCTATGAAAGGAGCCATCCAAATCGCCGGCTTTTTGCCTTTTGCGCGAATGTTTTGAATCAGCTCCTTCACACCGCCAGAGAATTTATCCGACGGCGTAAGCCAATCCCCCATGAACGCTTGATAGCCATCATCCAGAAGTACCCATTCTAGGTCTTCGAGCTTGTCTTGCATGCAATCAACATTTTCTAAAACATTTTGCTCGGTCACATCGGCATAGTACGCATACCAAGAACACCAGCCTATCGGTGCATCCTGCGTGACACCGTTGCGAATAGGATGATGCACGGCAATCATCTCGCTGAACTCTTGATACAGATCGGATAGCGAGTTGCCAGTTAAAATCGTAATGGACTCAAGTTGATTGTGTTCCCAATCCGCCACTTGCGTGTGTTCGCCATCGATTGCAGCGGTCAGTATCCACTGCCCATTTCGCTGTTGTATATCAAAGTAACCAGCAAATCGACGGCACGTC
>NZ_JAWPOT010000655.1:0-520 GCF_033344415.1 Vibrio sp. 1727 | reverse complement strand
AAGCACCATGGGATATGGAGCAAGTGGTAAAGAAGTGTCATGAAGTCGGTAATCGAGACATTTGGCTATGTGACCGTGGTACTTCGTTTGGTTATAACACGCTAGTTTCTGATATGCGTGGTCTCTCGGTGATGCGTCAAACTGGCTGTAAAGTTGTTTTCGATGCAACGCATTCGGTGCAGCAACCTGGTGGTCAAGGCGCTACGTCCGGAGGGCAGCGTGAAATGGTTCCAGTTCTTGCGCGAGCAGCTGTTGCAGCTGGCATTGATGGTTTGTTTATGGAAACACATCCAAATCCATCGGTTGCCTTAAGCGACGGGCCAAATATGCTTCCTCTTAAACATATGAAAGAACTTCTGCAAACACTGCTAGAGATCGACCAAGTAGTAAATAAAAGAGCATTTATTGAGTCTAAGTTAGTTTAATTTTGTTAGCGATCTGCAAATCTATAAATAAACATAATTTCCGTAACGACCTAAGAGAGTCAACCAATGACGAGCAAGATAAAAGTTGTCATTCC
>NZ_JAWPOT010000654.1:0-520 GCF_033344415.1 Vibrio sp. 1727 | reverse complement strand
AAATGGAAAAGACTTATCACGCGATTGTCCGTGGCTGGATTGAGGAAGAGGGCGTTTTAGATTACGCGTTAAAAGTCGAATTAGACAAAATTGCAGATAAGTTCGCCTCACAAGAGAAAGAAGATCAAGAGGCCGTAACCGCTTACAAACCACTGGCGAAAGTGGAAGTGCCTTATTCGACGGGCAAGTTCCCAACAACGCGCTACTGTTTGATGGAAATGAAGCCCAAGACTGGTCGCAAGCACCAATTGCGTCGCCACATGGCCCACTTACGTCACCCAATTGTGGGGGACACATCGCACGGTGATGGTAAACACAACAAATTGTTCCGTAACGAATTTGATTCACACCGCTTGCTGTTACATGCTTCGGAGCTGCGTTTTGTGCATCCGTTTACAAATGAAGAGCTGGTGATGAAAGCGAGTATCGACGATACGTGGCAGCAATTGTTTACTCGATTTGAGTGGGACGAAGAACTCGTTAAGTAAAGAGGCTGTGCTCTAGCGAAGAGAAATAGAAA
>NZ_JAWPOT010000653.1:0-521 GCF_033344415.1 Vibrio sp. 1727 | reverse complement strand
TGTTGGAACCTAAAGTCTTCTATGCCTTGAAAGAACCCACAGAAATTACGCGCGGCGGTTGGACAGCCGACTACAACGAGGCATCGACTTGGTTAGATATCTTCGTCTCAAATGGCGAGTACAACGATTCACGTTACCACAACCCGAAATACGATGAGTTGATGTCGCAATCTAAGACCCTGAGCGACCCATCTGACCTATATCTACAAGCAGAAAGCATGTTGATTGATGATATGGCGATAATTCCAGTTTACCGTCCCGGCAACGATCAATACCTGATCAAGCCTTATGTCGGTGGCTACGAGCGCACTAACCCCGAGTCCTCGTACTACCGCAAGAATGTCTATGTGAAAGTCCACTAAAGGCATGTTTCGGCCTGTGTCGATAAGGTAACTAGCACTGACATTGCCAATACATGGCATACCTTCTCGAACCTCTCTTTCCTCGGTAATGAGCACAGGCCAATTTTTTTCACCTTTTATTCGACGCGGCAGGATGTGGCGTCGTTTTACCAAAGGATG
>NZ_JAWPOT010000652.1:0-521 GCF_033344415.1 Vibrio sp. 1727 | reverse complement strand
TCATCTGCCTCAAGCAAATCAACCTTGTTGAGCACCAACAATGGTGCGATGTTGAGTGTCTCTGCGGCCACTAAATAACGGTCGATAATGTTCAGTGATAGCTCAGGCAAGACAGACGAGACAATCACCATCTGATCGATGTTTGCCGCAACTGGTTTGAGGCCGTCGTAGTAGTCTGGGCGAGTCAGCATTGATGTACGTGGCTCTACGGCTTCCACAACACCTGAGATGCCTGCCATTGATTCAAGACCTTCACGCCAGAGCACTCGGTCACCGGAAACCAGAGACTCAATGCCACGACGTAGGTTACAGCGTTGAACCTCGCCAGTTTCTAAATCTTCGATGTCAGCGTGCTGGCCAAAGCGAGTAATCACTAGACCCTGTTTACTTGCGCCAAGCATGTTCTCATCCCATTGGATGGACTCTTCTTGCTTTTTTAGGCGTTTTTGTTGGTTGCTGCGTACGCGGCGCACCTGACCTTTGGTTAACTTTTTCTTCTTTGCCACAATGTTTTACTTAGT
>NZ_JAWPOT010000651.1:0-521 GCF_033344415.1 Vibrio sp. 1727 | reverse complement strand
GCAGACAAGTTCTCCAATCAGTCGGCAGAAGATCGTGTTCGGATCACCAATTTGTGGCTCTTCACTCAAGGCTATCTGAACATGGATTTTAGCTTAGCGCACGATCACGCGGAGCAGACACAAAACACATTACAGCACGAACTTGTGATTAAACGTATTGATGTTGACGCGTTCAGAACAGAGCTAATGCAAAGCTTCTATTTAGGTAAAGAGGCAAACCCAACAGCATCAAATGGCTTTTTCGGCTGGTTGAAGCGACTCTTTTCCTCATAAAATACATGGTTTTATCAATCCGAAACAACTGATAGACTGCGTCTCCAATGCAACAAGCATCATGTTTGCATTGTTAAGGACATTCATCCACTGAGCATCAAGGGATCATTATGAAGTTTATCCGTTGGATTTTAGGCAAAGTCATTTTATTGCTGAACGCTGTCTTTTCTCCTCGTGGCATCAAACGCACTAACGAAGCGCAGAACAACGTCGATGACAAAGCAAAGCAATACGCGTTATATCAGTTT
>NZ_JAWPOT010000650.1:0-522 GCF_033344415.1 Vibrio sp. 1727 | reverse complement strand
AAAGCCGCCAATCACCACTCCGGGCATTAGCCACTTCACAACAAACATATCTACGTTGCCAAGCTTAAGATGGTTGAGAGCAGAAGAACCTGATGTGACGATGATACTTGCCAGAGATGTCGCAAGCGCCATGTGCATGCTCATTTCTGGAGAAATGCCCGCCCAAGGCAGCAAAAATAACAACGCAGGTACGACGATTAATCCGCCCCCAATGCCGAGTAGCCCCGCCATCACACCAACAAAAGCGCCCAGCGCCAGCAATAACAAAAATAAAGAGACGGTCACGATTACCTACTTTTTCCCTGCACGAACGAAGCCTGCAAAACCTTGTTGGATAAAGAAATCATGCATCATTTGATGAATCTCCTCTCCGTACGATTTTGTCATCGCCTGTTCCGCTAGTTTTTCTAGTTCCTGTTGTTGGCTATGACGAATCAAATACTTCACCTTAGCCACGTTAGATGTGTTCATACTTAAGCTGGTGTATCCCAACCCAAGTAATAAGAGCGCACCAAATGGATC
>NZ_JAWPOT010000649.1:0-522 GCF_033344415.1 Vibrio sp. 1727 | reverse complement strand
CGTGCCCTGACCCGCTGGATCTTGGCGTTGATCCGTGCCCGTTGCTCTTCCAGCTTGGCGAGCCGTTCCGCTGCTTTTGCCATGTTGACATTCCCCTTGGTTATGTGCTTGCCATCATGCTATCATCGGAGCACAGACACCGCAAACCCCGACCGTCATTCTAACGGGAGGGCGCACTTACCGGTTTCTCTTCGAGAAACTGCCCTGCGGGCACCCCTTTGGGGCTGTGCGCTCTCCGAGGGCCATTGCATGGAGCTAAACCCCTATGGCCATCTATCACCTTACGGCCAAGACCGGCAGCCGGAACGGCGGCCAGTCGGCCAAGGCGAAAGCCGATTACATCCAGCGGGAGGGCCGTTACTCCCGCGACCGTGACGAGGTGCTGCACACTCAGTCCGGCCACCTGCCCGAGTGGGCCGAGCGCCCCGCCGACTACTGGGATGCTGCCGACCTGTATGAACGCGCCAATGGGCGGCTGTTCAAAGAGGTTGAGTTTGCCCTGCCGGTCGAACTGACCCTAGA
>NZ_JAWPOT010000064.1:0-1476 GCF_033344415.1 Vibrio sp. 1727 | reverse complement strand
GCTACGATGCTTGATGGGTGTAGCCGATCAGATCGTATCTTTTTGATTTAGTTCCATCGATTTAAGCAACAAAGCCATGTAAAGATAGAAGCCAAGCAAACATAGCAAGGCATAGCGCTGCTGGTACCAAAAGCCAAACTGACTTATCTTCCTTTAACCAGAGATAAGGTAAGTAGCAGCCTAATATTTCTGCAATGGCGGTTATAAAGAAAAGCCCAATGGTTTTGACTTCAGTCACTTAAACATTCCTATCTTTCTCTACAAATATATGATGCTTGTTAAATGGGCAATTGTTCGGCTCATTACATTTCGCCCAGCTTAATCTTGGATTGAGCCTCACTCACGGTTTGTTTACCGAATAACAGATCCATCATCGAAATGATTCGTTTGTTGTCTTTACCCCATTTATCTGGATTCGCGCTGTTTGGTGCTTTAAATTCAACTTGTCCTACTTTTTCGTTATTTTTGTAGGCTTTGATCTGAGCATCAGCGATAAATGTTCTAAAATCCCAGCTCCAGCGTGATACGTAAGTAAGTGTTAGCTCAGAGCTAACAGGAGGCGTGCCGTCGCTTACGACTGTGCATTTATGGGCGGTATCCAAACACCAGTCTTGCATCGAATCTAAGAAAACATCTCGCGTGGCGTTGTCTTTTACGATGGTGATTTCCTTGCTCTGATTTTCTTTCGAGATTGTTTCTACCGTATACTTTGGTGCTGCACATGCAGCTAATAGAATAGGCAAGCTTAGAATGATGAGTTTTTTGTGCATCTTATGTCTCTTTTTTTTAAATTTATATATTCAAACAACTTCAAGATACTGAGTTCAACGAGAATAACTAACAAGCATGGCAACTGTTATTAACAAAACCTTTAGAGTAGAAGGGTTTGTTTCGGAAGTATGCGAATGTCTCGAAGCAAATTATTAGTAAGAGATTGCTATAGCGTTATGTTAACTCTTGAACTTATGTCCGTATCAATGTCCAGAATTCTTCGCATTGAAGTTTTTGAAGTGCAATTCTAACGGAATTTTAAATTGCTGCATAATGCTCAATTAAGAGGAATAGGGGAGCTTATCGTTAAACATAACGTGTAGTGCTGTAAATTCGTCCCTAAGACTAAGCTAAAAGGGCCTAATGTTTTAAAATAGCTTCTTGTCTATTCTGTTGTGTGAGTTTTCAATGTTGTCTCATACTAGCCACTTAAAAGAGCGCTGTAAGAACTCGTCTGCATTATCAAGGACGATTTCACCGTGAGCCATAACCAATATATTAGGTTTCCAAGACAGCAATTTATTTAAGTGTTTTCGAGCCTCTTGTTTGCTAAACATAAAACTTAGGCGCCAATCCAAAGGCATTTTTCCATTCGGAGCAAGAATACCGGCCCCTTTAGCCACAAACCGCGGCTTTGTTGCTTAAATCGATGGAACTAAATCAAAAAGATACGATCTGATCGGCTACACCCATCAAGCATCGTAG
>NZ_JAWPOT010000648.1:0-522 GCF_033344415.1 Vibrio sp. 1727 | reverse complement strand
GGAATCTTGCTACCTAGTAGTAGTGCACCAACTTCTGACATGTAAATCAACTGAGTAACAGACATTGCTGCGATAACAAAACGAGTCATTTCGTTGTCGATAGATGCCGCCAGAATCGCAGGGATAAACATATCTGCAAAGCCAACCACGATAGTTTGCGATGCTTGTACCGCTTCAGGAATTTGTAGCAACTCTAAGTAAGGAATGAATGGCTGACCAAGGATCTCAAACACTGACGTGTATTCAGCAATCACTAGTGCAACGGTACCCAAACCCATAACCACAGGCAGTACGCCAAACACCATATCGATAGCGTTGTGCACACCTTCTTTGAATACGGACTGAACAGATTTTACTTCTGCAGCGCGTTTTAGAGCTAAGTCCATGCCCCAAGAGAATGTCGTGTGACCTTCTGGCACTGCATCTACATCTTCTGCTGGCTTGCTGCCGTCAATGTAGCGGTCTTTTTTCAGGCTTAGAGGCGGCAAACGAGGAATGATAACCGCAGCCACGATACCTGCT
>NZ_JAWPOT010000647.1:0-523 GCF_033344415.1 Vibrio sp. 1727 | reverse complement strand
TTCCATCATCGGTGATGATTGATTTACCCGAGTAGCCATTGCGGGAGTTGGAGCTGGTTCTGGGTTGGTGTTTTTGATATCCAAGGTGCTCATCGAGTTCAGCGTTTAACGCCGTTTCAACGGTCACCTTGGTTAACATTTTACGGAAGTCGTCCAGATCAGATTCTGTTTTAATTGACTTCGCTGCTTCACGAGCAAAAGCTTCAAGTGCTTTCTTATCCATATTGTCCATCCTTAGCCTTTAAGGCTTAAGTTTAGACAGTTACACAGAATTCAGGACACTCTCACTCTGATACTTATTGTTCGCAGAAGTGACCTTCTTTTGGCGATTGAGTAATCGCGTACTCTCCGTCGAGATTACGATACACAATAGTGTTCCAAATCGAGCCATCATCCATTTCAAATTCAATTGCGTAGTTCACACCGCTCACTATTTGTGCATGAACTGTCAGAATTTGTTTGAATGACGAAAGAGTATCCATTTGTTTCAGGACAAAGGCCATCGCCTTTTGTGCATCAGGGG
>NZ_JAWPOT010000646.1:0-523 GCF_033344415.1 Vibrio sp. 1727 | reverse complement strand
TAAAGAGCCGAACTCGATGCAGTTTTTGCCTGCATACGCCGACAAAGAAGCAATGAATGTATTGAGCTACTTCGAACAAGCGTTAGAAGGAAAAACCTACCTCGTAGAAGAACGATTGACGGGTGCAGACATCATGATGTCTTTCATCGTTGAGTTAGTACAGATGTTTGGCCTAGCAGAACAATTCCCGAATATGGTTCGTTACGGTAAACAACTTGCGACGCACCCTGCTTTCGAGAAAGCCGAACAAATTGAAGTGAACTACGCTTAATTTAATCGTCCCTTTGAGGCTTGGATTGAAGACAAATAACGTTGTCTCAATCGCATCAAAGGGACGTTTTTTATCGAAATAGAGCGCAAGTATTCATTTATAAATTCAATCATTCATACCTCTTCTATCCCTACCAATTATTCTTGATTGTTACTAATAAATCCTAAGATAAATCAACAACTAAAATGTAGTCCAATTCTGATTTCTGTGACTTTTCGGCCATAGTCACCACCTATTGAATTGATAAGCATT
>NZ_JAWPOT010000645.1:0-523 GCF_033344415.1 Vibrio sp. 1727 | reverse complement strand
TACCTAGAAATTCGAGCGTCTGAATGTTCGCAAAGCACTGTAGACATGGACCGTCAGGCAATTCAGGCCATGATGCATCATGTCACGCACCGGCTAGAGCCTTCTCAGAAGCTCGATGTAGTAAAATCTGAACGTGAAACCATCGAACAGTCTCGCTCCTACACACCAGATCAGGTACAACGGATCACAGAGCACCAGACCGACCGGCATGCCCTTTCTACTGAAATCTGCCATCAAGCCGGTCTTCGAGCGCATGAACTATACACTCTGAGACCAAGTGGAGAAGTGCAGCCTAGTCCTCGTGATGTGCATCCCGATAAGTTTTCTCATATGCCAAATCAAACTCACACCTACACCGTAGAGGGGAAAGGTGGGCTTATTCGAGAAGTGCAAATTCCCACTCAATTAGCAGAGCGACTTGAAGCTCTTAGGCTCGATGCACCAAGGGATGTGATCGACAGAGGTGTAAATTACACCACTCATTATGACATTGCGGCAGGACATAAATTTTCAGATGCATTCA
>NZ_JAWPOT010000644.1:0-524 GCF_033344415.1 Vibrio sp. 1727 | reverse complement strand
ACTAGAACGCGTGGGGTTGCAAGAATGCTTTGCATGACTTTTAGACAAAATATGTAAAAATAAAAAGCCGCGACAGGTAACTGCCGCGGCTTTAATCTATTGCGTATTTCGGAAAAATTAGCTTGCTAAAGCTTCGATTAGTTGAGCTTGAGAGCGAACTTTTCGATTGCGATACATCACCGCCGCGATAGCTGGCAAACTAAATGCGATGAACCCCAATACGAGTGCATACGCGCCCGTTTCTGCGCTGATACCTGCTGGTTCGTCGAACGACACCACGATAGTGATCATACAGCTAATTAATCCTAAACCTGCCACTAAGCTCATTCCCACTTTGCCGCCAGGGACACGAAATGGTCGTTCGATGTTTGCGTGTTTGCGTCGTGACACCAAAAAACTAATAAAGATACACAAGTACATCACCATGGATAACTGAGTCATTAAGATGTTCAGCAGCCACATACCTTGGGTAACGTTTGGAACCAGAATAAATACTAAGGACAACACGCTAACGATAGCACCTT
>NZ_JAWPOT010000643.1:0-524 GCF_033344415.1 Vibrio sp. 1727 | reverse complement strand
GAATTCTGGCCAGTATTGCCTGCCATTCGCTCTAAAGCCGATGCGCGAATGATGTCACTGTTGGAAGAATCTTGAGCCGTATAAGCCAAGGCATCTGAACCACCTCTATGACCTATCGCGTCTGCATAAAATGCGACCGAAAAGTGCTGAGTGTTGCGATACTTTGATTTTGGGAACCATTGACCAATCTGTTCATCGGCCCACTTCGCATCTTTATCATCATGACAAGCGGTACAAACATTGGGCGTATTAATATGCTTGCTTAAATCTGGGCGCGGAACGTGCCAACTGTGGTCTCTGCGCGGGTCTACCTGCATATAGGTCGTCTCCGGCATGTGACACGTTGTGCATTTTGATGCTTCGGTGTTCGCTTGATGAAAGGTGTGGTTTTCTGGCAGATAATCTGACGCTACATGGCATTGCGCACATACTGCTTCTTCAGGGATTTTAAGTTGGGCGGAATGTGGATCGTGACAATTTGTGCACGTTACGTCTTTCTCTGCCATGGCCGATTGCAAAAACGA
>NZ_JAWPOT010000642.1:0-524 GCF_033344415.1 Vibrio sp. 1727 | reverse complement strand
TCATTCGCCTGGCACCCGACCAATAGAGCGCTTACCAACACCGTCAGCAAAGATTTATTTCTCATCTTTCTTTTCCTCAGGCTTGAACTGATAAGTGTTTGCTCTCACTCGGAAGTGCAAAGTTTCACTCTCTTGGCTGACACGCTGCCAAGTCACATCTTTAAAGGTGATGATTCGTGGCAGTGTGGCAATGGCCTGTGAAAAACGACCGATATCGTGGAAATCACCTGTTAGCTCGATATTTAGTGGCAATCGATACAGGAAGTTTTCAGATTGCTTTTCTCCCCAATCGATGCGAGTAAACGTTAACTTGTTGTCGATACCGAGTTCGTTTACCGACGCCAACATTGTGGCCAACTCTTTTTGTGCCGGTAGTTGTTGCAACAGCAACTCATAACGCGTAGTGAGCTCGTCCAGTTGAGATTGCAATTGAGGCAATGCAGCCACCTTGTTGGCTTTTATGCGCAATGCCACTTTTAATGTTTGCTCCTCTTGAATCAAATTGTTCAAGCGAGCCTCTTCTG
>NZ_JAWPOT010000641.1:0-524 GCF_033344415.1 Vibrio sp. 1727 | reverse complement strand
GTTAAAGCACAACATGGGTAACGCAAAGCTCTTGGCTAAGCGCAACAGAAAATGCTTGGCGCTGCCCATCTAACTCCACCGCAAGTTGGTAGAGATCTTTCGGATCGGGGTCATTCAAATCAGCGTATTTAGGCGCTTCGATCTGAAATAACGCACTGGCATGATCGGCGCGCACATCAATTGGAATATGGTAAGTCATACCATCAAACTTCACTGATGCCGAGACCAGACCCGGCACAAAAGTCTGATAGTAAAGATCCACTTTAAACTCACAACCCCCACCGTGGTGCCAGATTTGTTCGGTCGCGACACGCTCTAAACGTACGTTGCGAATAAACTGCAGGTAAGGCACTTGCCACACGCCTAAGCGGTCATCGCTTTTTCTATATTCATGATCAGACAGCGAACACAGCTCAGGTTTATCTTCATCAAACAAAAGATCTTCGTCTTCCTCTAAGAACAAGATTTCAAAGCGGTTACGCCCCATTTGCATGTAAGGGCGAATGTCTTTCTTGTAGACATTC
>NZ_JAWPOT010000640.1:0-524 GCF_033344415.1 Vibrio sp. 1727 | reverse complement strand
GCTGCGGCACTTAGTCCATTTGTAATGTCTGCGTCTCCTGAAATATTCGGTGTGAACACATTTGCCGAACTTTCGTCGACTCGAGACGTTGCGGCACAATTTGAACAAATTGATTATGTCAAATGGAGACAGTTGCGAGATAACGATGATACCAAGTTTATTGGCTTAACCGTTCCTAACGTGCTTTTTCGACAACCCTACAAAAGTGATGGTTCTCGAAACGATCAATTTGAATTTCAAGAGAATATTGACGATTCAAATAACGATTTATTGTGGGGAAGTGGAGCCTTCTGTTTTGCTGCTGTTTCGATTAGAGCATTCCAAGAGCACGGTTGGTTTACTCACATGCGAGGAATAAAACAGGGGGATTATAGTCAAGGCATTATTGTTGCTCCTACAAGAAACAAAACGCGCATTAATGGCAAAAATGACAGAGGTAGATGCCCTTTAAATCTAAAAGTCTCTGAGCGTAAAGAGCAAGAACTGTCTGATTGTGGGTTCATTCCGATTTCACCAGTTCCTGA
>NZ_JAWPOT010000639.1:0-524 GCF_033344415.1 Vibrio sp. 1727 | reverse complement strand
ATCACTTCTTGTCGAATAACGGGTTGGTTAAATTCCGCTTTTTGTTTCGCTTTTTGCAGCTCGCTGTCATCTTGATTGCCAAATAAGGTCTCAAGCACTTTTGCTGCTGGTGTTGTCAGAATAAACAGTTCGATTCGACGGTTTTCGCTTGAATCTGGCTCATCTGGGTTCAGCAACGCTCGATCTGACATGCCGGTAACTTGCATGACGCGGTCATCGGGCATTCCGCCTTCAACCAGCGTTTTTCTCGCCACATCAGCACGCGATGCCGACAGCGCCCAGTTCGACTGACGGCCAAAACGTTTCTTAAACGGAATCGCATCGGTATGACCACTGATGATCAATGGGTTGGTTACTTGCTCGAAAAGAGGGGCAAGTGCTAACAGTAAATCTTCAAAAAATGGCGTAAGCTCGGCTCCACCACGACTGAACATGTGCTGTTTGTAATCGTCTTGCAACACGATACGCAAGCCTTGTGGTGTCACAGTAACGTTGACGTTTCCTTGCGCGTTGATCTGCGCGGT
>NZ_JAWPOT010000063.1:0-1563 GCF_033344415.1 Vibrio sp. 1727 | reverse complement strand
ACAAAATCTTAAATTGAAGAGTTTGATCATGGCTCAGATTGAACGCTGGCGGCAGGCCTAACACATGCAAGTCGAGCGGAAACGAGTTATCTGAACCTTCGGGGAACGATAACGGCGTCGAGCGGCGGACGGGTGAGTAATGCCTAGGAAATTGCCCTGATGTGGGGGATAACCATTGGAAACGATGGCTAATACCGCATGATGCCTACGGGCCAAAGAGGGGGACCTTCGGGCCTCTCGCGTCAGGATATGCCTAGGTGGGATTAGCTAGTTGGTGAGGTAAGGGCTCACCAAGGCGACGATCCCTAGCTGGTCTGAGAGGATGATCAGCCACACTGGAACTGAGACACGGTCCAGACTCCTACGGGAGGCAGCAGTGGGGAATATTGCACAATGGGCGCAAGCCTGATGCAGCCATGCCGCGTGTGTGAAGAAGGCCTTCGGGTTGTAAAGCACTTTCAGTCGTGAGGAAGGCGGCGTCGTTAATAGCGGCGTTGTTTGACGTTAGCGACAGAAGAAGCACCGGCTAACTCCGTGCCAGCAGCCGCGGTAATACGGAGGGTGCGAGCGTTAATCGGAATTACTGGGCGTAAAGCGCATGCAGGTGGTTTGTTAAGTCAGATGTGAAAGCCCGGGGCTCAACCTCGGAATAGCATTTGAAACTGGCAGACTAGAGTACTGTAGAGGGGGGTAGAATTTCAGGTGTAGCGGTGAAATGCGTAGAGATCTGAAGGAATACCGGTGGCGAAGGCGGCCCCCTGGACAGATACTGACACTCAGATGCGAAAGCGTGGGGAGCAAACAGGATTAGATACCCTGGTAGTCCACGCCGTAAACGATGTCTACTTGGAGGTTGTGGCCTTGAGCCGTGGCTTTCGGAGCTAACGCGTTAAGTAGACCGCCTGGGGAGTACGGTCGCAAGATTAAAACTCAAATGAATTGACGGGGGCCCGCACAAGCGGTGGAGCATGTGGTTTAATTCGATGCAACGCGAAGAACCTTACCTACTCTTGACATCCAGAGAACTTTCCAGAGATGGATTGGTGCCTTCGGGAACTCTGAGACAGGTGCTGCATGGCTGTCGTCAGCTCGTGTTGTGAAATGTTGGGTTAAGTCCCGCAACGAGCGCAACCCTTATCCTTGTTTGCCAGCGAGTAATGTCGGGAACTCCAGGGAGACTGCCGGTGATAAACCGGAGGAAGGTGGGGACGACGTCAAGTCATCATGGCCCTTACGAGTAGGGCTACACACGTGCTACAATGGCGCATACAGAGGGCGGCCAACTTGCGAGAGTGAGCGAATCCCAAAAAGTGCGTCGTAGTCCGGATTGGAGTCTGCAACTCGACTCCATGAAGTCGGAATCGCTAGTAATCGTGGATCAGAATGCCACGGTGAATACGTTCCCGGGCCTTGTACACACCGCCCGTCACACCATGGGAGTGGGCTGCAAAAGAAGTAGGTAGTTTAACCTTCGGGGGGACGCTTACCACTTTGTGGTTCATGACTGGGGTGAAGTCGTAACAAGGTAGCGCTAGGGGAACCTGGCGCTGGATCACCTCCTTA
>NZ_JAWPOT010000638.1:0-525 GCF_033344415.1 Vibrio sp. 1727 | reverse complement strand
CTAAAGTATTCCCTACAGGCATCATTGGTAATAACGGGCTTAATGCTATCGATTCACTATTCACGTCGGGCAAAGCTGCGATTGTTCAAACCGGTCCTTGGGCGCTCCAGCCTTACAAAGAAGCAGGGATCAACTACGGTGTATCCCCACTTCCCAAATTGCCATCTGGTGAGCAAATGGGATCATTTATGGGCGTGAAGAGTTACAGCATTTCCACTTTCTCGAAAAACAAACCATTAGCGCAAGAGTTTATTACGTTCGTCAATAACTATGACAATGCGAAGCGCCGTTTTGAATTAACTGGAGAGGTTCCGGCAGTGACAAAATTGGTAGACGATCCTGTTATTAAAAATGATCCAGGAGCAAGTGCTGTGGCGATGCAATCCATCCACGCTACGTCTATGCCTTCCATTCCAGAAATGAACGAAGTGTGGGGCCCGGCAAACAGCGCACTTCAGTTGATCGCAACCAATAAACAAGATGCGAAAAGTGCACTCGACTCGGCGGTAGAAAGCATCAATATGC
>NZ_JAWPOT010000637.1:0-525 GCF_033344415.1 Vibrio sp. 1727 | reverse complement strand
AATTTACAAGGCGTAGACAACAACAAAGGCACTATCAACGGTATCACTGCCGTCATGCCTGGCCGTTGGGGTAGCCACGTGGGAGTCATGGATCTAGTCATCGAGCAAAAAGACGGCCAATGGCAAGTAGTGGAAGGACAATCTGAAGCAAGACCAATTTTCGACAAAGCGACTAAGAAATCGCTTGCAGAAGCAGACCAAGGCATCATTAAAGCACTCGAAGACGATCACAAAGGCACTCGCGAATTCGTTAACCAACCAATTGGTAAAGCGAATGATGTGATGTACAGCTTCTTGGCTTTGGTGCAAGATGACCCAACAATCCAAATCGTTAACCTTGCACAAAAAGACTACGTTGAACGTTTCATTCAAGGCGATCCAGACCTTGCTGACATTCCAGTTTTGAGCGCGGCAGCGCCGTTTAAAGTGGGCGGACGTAAAGATGATCCGAACGGCTTCACTGAGGTAGAATCTGGCCAACTGACTTTCCGCAACGCCGCCGACTTGTACCTATACCCAAATACG
>NZ_JAWPOT010000636.1:0-525 GCF_033344415.1 Vibrio sp. 1727 | reverse complement strand
AGAGGCGAATGAGGCAACGAACAAAAATCCAGATAAGCCGTGGGTTTTGATTGTCGAAGATACGGAAGTGAATCAGAGGGTTGTTCGCATTATGCTGGAGCTGCTAGGGCTTAAAGTCAGTGTCGCGAGCCATGGTGAAGAAGCGTTGCAGTTATGCCGCGAGCACGCCTTTGATCTCATCTTTATGGATTGCCAAATGCCCGTGATGGATGGGTTTATCGCGACAGAGCAGATCCGTGACATGAATGAGTGGGGCGCTCACGTGCCGATCATCGCATTAACTGCCAATGTAGTGAAAGAAGATCAGCAGCGTTGCTTTGAAGCGGGCATGAACGAGTTTGTTGCTAAGCCTGTGACGAAGGCGCGATTACAGCAAATCTTTGAACAATATTTGCCAAAAGCCCTCAAAAATATCGCCACACCCAAGTGAGTAACTTGAAATTGATCAAGTTAAGTGCGTTTCTATTCTGCAATTGTAACTCTGTATGCTATAGTGCGCGGCTAGTATTTAAAGTACCTTGAGGC
>NZ_JAWPOT010000635.1:0-526 GCF_033344415.1 Vibrio sp. 1727 | reverse complement strand
GGTATTACCCACAGTGCAATCTCGTCCATTGAAAATGGCAAAGTGAGCCCGTCGGTCAGCTCACTACAAAAAATCGTCAACGTATTTTCTTTATCACTGTCGGAGTTTTTCATTTTTGAACAATCTTCGAATGATGAAGTGAAAGTGGTCTTCAAACCGTCAGATCTCGTGGAAATTGGGAGCGAGACGGTATCCATGAAACTAGTGACGAATGGCGACAAAGATCAAGTTATTGGATTCTTGATCGAAGAATACGCACCACATGGAACAACAGGTGCGGCGGAAATCAGACACGAAGGCGAAGAGGTCGGCACGATTTTAGAGGGAGAAATCACTCTAGAGTACAAAGGCCACTCCTACGTCCTCACAGCCGGCGAGTCGTACATTATTGATACGACGAAGCCACATCGATTTACGAATCACACAGACAAGGCTTGTCGATTGATAAGTGCGCATACGCCAACCACTTTTTAGTGGGGGCTTGCCTTGTGTGACCACAAGGAGAGCGTATGAAAACCCAAGAGCA
>NZ_JAWPOT010000634.1:0-527 GCF_033344415.1 Vibrio sp. 1727 | reverse complement strand
CGACCTTGCTAATTGGTGAGTTTGGCGATCGTTTAATCGAAATATCAGCCAGCTTAGGTATTTTACTTTTGGTGTCGGGCTTGTATCTCTGGCTTCCTCGCGACAACGCCAGTCGAGCAGGCTTTTTGAAAATCCGTATTGCCCAAGGTTCTCGTATTTTATTGCGCGATGTGCACGCTAATCTAGGTGGTGTGTTGTCCCTCGTTTTACTGTTTTTCCTGATTTCTGGTTTGTCTTGGGCTGGAATTTGGGGGGCAAAGATGGTTCAAGCTTGGAACACGTTTCCGACTTATTACACTTGGGGTGAAAAGCCAGAGTCGATATTGACGCATAAGGATCTTAACCACGGTTCGTCAGAAGAAATGCCTTGGAACTTAGAGCTTGCTGCCGTACCTGAATCGAAAGATAAACCCGCCCATGATCACGCGAACATGGAAAGGGGGGCGTCTTACACGGGGAGCCTTCGCGCGTTATCGATTGACGACATTATTCTTAAAGCCGAAATGATGGGCTTTATCAGCTACAAA
>NZ_JAWPOT010000633.1:0-527 GCF_033344415.1 Vibrio sp. 1727 | reverse complement strand
TGTCTTCAACAATTCGACGCCCTTCCATCACTTGGAAAATGCCCGAACGGACAATTTCTTCCGGGCTCTTGTTGTCGATACGCTCGCCCATGAAGGTAATTTCACCGCGAGTCACTTCACCATCTTCGGTTTTTAACAAACCCGAAATGGCTTTTAGTGTGGTCGATTTACCTGCCCCGTTCGCGCCTAACAGCGTCACGATTTGACCTTTAGGTACTTCAAGGCTCACGCCACGCAGAACCAAAATAACTTCGTCGTAGACCACTTCGATGTTGTTTACCGAGAGTAAGATCTCCGCTGGTTCTATATCCCTTGCTAATTCACTCATCAAGCCACTCCTTGTTCAGGAGAAGGGATGATGTATATCGCATCCCCTCACCTGTTCTTGTTTTGTTGTTAGTAACCTAGCCAATCGTCACGACGTGACAATGTAACCTGAGACACTTTCTTAATGTCTACTGAACCACCCTGGTTGTTACCCATAAACACGTTTACGGTGGTTGTGCCTCGATGATCTTCTGGTTGCC
>NZ_JAWPOT010000632.1:0-528 GCF_033344415.1 Vibrio sp. 1727 | reverse complement strand
AAGGGAAGTGAGACAATTAAAGGTGATAGCATCATCATACCCATTGCCATCAGGACACTGGCGACAACCAAGTCGATGACCAAAAACGGGATGAAAAGCATAAAACCAATTTGGAAGGCGGTTTTTAGTTCACTAATGACAAATGCAGGCAAGACAACGGCAAATGAAATATCCTCAACGTTTTGGTCGAGAGGCTCATTGGCAATACGTAACATTTGTTCAAGAGAGCTTTGGTGCGTCTGTGCCAGCATGAACTCTCTCACTGGTTTCTCTGCAACAGAAAAAGCCTGTATTAGCGTGATTTCGCCGTTGTCGTATGGCTGAAACGCATTTTCATAAATATCGCTCCAGACAGGGCGCATAATCAGTAACGTCAATGCGAGAGCGATCCCGACCAACACTCTGTTAGGTGGGCTTTGTTGAAGACCAAGAGCTTGGCGCAAAATCGCAAGGACAACGACAATTCGAGTAAAGCTCGTCGCCATCAAAATGAAAGCAGGAAGGAAACTGAGCGCCGTCATCAACAAA
>NZ_JAWPOT010000631.1:0-528 GCF_033344415.1 Vibrio sp. 1727 | reverse complement strand
TGGTGGCTTGGTTAGCCGTCGTGATTTTCCTTCGGCTTCTCCTGATGAGCTCTTATTAAAAGGCATAGAAGCGCGTCGTTCTGGCGTTCGCAGCAACACGCATATTTGCAACGCTAAAGACATCGAAGTCAGTGAAGATGTACGTAAAGAGCAACTAGGGTGGTTGAGTTGCGTCAGCCGCGCGATTCTCAAGCAGAACATTATTACGTATAGCCAACCGATTGTGCACGCTTACAGTCATCTTCCTGCCAGCCAAGAATGTCTGGTGCGGATTTTAGAAGAAGACGGAACAGTGATTGCTCCAGGGCGATTTTTACCGATCATCTCAGACACGCATTTGTACACCAGATTGAGTCGTCACATGATCCGCTCGACGCTGCATTACATGCGAGATAAGAAAGGAGATTTCTCGATTAACCTGTCTCCGCAAGATTTGTTGAGCGACAAAACGTTGATGTTGCTGGAGCATGAAATCAGCCAGTTGAATGACCCGACGCGGATAGGGTTGGAAGTACTGGAGTCTGAACA
>NZ_JAWPOT010000630.1:0-528 GCF_033344415.1 Vibrio sp. 1727 | reverse complement strand
TTAGACCCGACCCACTTATGGATGCCATATTGTCAGCGTTTGAAGCCCAAGGCTTGCGTATTCGCCAAGTCGAATGCGAAGAGGTAAAAGGTTTCGAACTGCCATTTGTACAAGAGTTTGAAATGGTGCCCACTGATGGCCCGTATCATGGCGTATGGCGCGAGTTAGAGTTTGTCGCGCATCGTGATGAGCAAAACCTCAAGCTTTGGTTTGAGATTGACCGCACTCGCAGTGGCTCTCGCGGTATGCTTGCCAGCTTGCTCGGCAGTGGAAAACTCAAGCGCGAACTGTGTATTCCGGTGACAACAAACCTGGAAGAAGTGGGTGAGCTTGTCCTCAATTACCTCGACCAAACGACCGCGATTCACGAGTCTTAATTTTAGCTTACACGTGTACGCTTAATGTGCCATACTAGAGCGAATATTCCAAACTCTAGTATAGGCGCATTGATGTCCTCACCGCAGAAACCTCAATACAGTCAAAGTGAAGAGCTTGCCAACACCATCACGCACGGTATTGGGATGATTT
>NZ_JAWPOT010000629.1:0-529 GCF_033344415.1 Vibrio sp. 1727 | reverse complement strand
ATGTCTAACTGACCGTCGTAGGCTTGGGTTTTTACATCCATAATACCAAGCAAAGAGTGGAACACATTGTCATGCGAGTACTTACCTGCATTTTGTGCTTCTTTGGACAAACAATCCGTGTTGATGTGTTTTGCTTGCTTAAAGCTTGGCGACATCCACATGATAAGCGGTACTCGTTTTTGGAAATCCGGAGCAAGTCCGTAAGGCATACCATGCAAGAACATGCCGCTTTCACCAAGCGATTCACCGTGGTCAGAAACATAAATCAACGCAGTGTTATATTTGTCTTCTAACGTCTTAAGTTTGTTGATGGTTTGTTCCAAGACAAAGTCTGTGTAACGAATGGTATTGTCGTAGGTATTTACGATCTCTTCGACGCTACAGTTTTCAATGTCTGCACGTGGGCAATCTGGTTGGAAAAACGCTTTCTCTTTCGGGTAACGTTGGAAGTAAGTTGGGCCATGGCTGCCAATAAGGTGCATGGCTACCACTCGGTTACCGTTCATGTTCGACACTTCTTGGTCAAAGT
>NZ_JAWPOT010000062.1:0-1595 GCF_033344415.1 Vibrio sp. 1727 | reverse complement strand
CTATGCGTTGGTTTTAGTGGTTAAGGCGGTATGCGGAAGCTTCGGTATTGCGTTGCTCACCCCTTAACAGGGCGTTAGAGCACTCCTAGTAAAGTAACATAGAGTTAACAAAATAATGTTAGATAAATTAGTTGGTAAGGTTATTAATTTCAAAGCGGTCACTAAAACCAAGGTACAGTTTGAATTAAGTGAAAATAATTGTGTAATCGAACTTCAAGTATCTGATGCTTGGGTTATTAATCGTAATGATGAAGTTACTGTTGTCGGCGAGCGGGACTCAAAAACAGGTAAGTTTATTGCCTATGCTTACAATAACCACACAAAGGGAGTATTTGGTAAGTATGATGCCCAAGTAGTAGGTGGATGGTTGTTTGTTGTTATTGGGCTATTCTTTTTTTGGGCTATTTTTCCACTGTTCTTACATGTTCCTGCAGGAATCAAACAGATTTCGCTTGGGAAAAAAGTTAACGAAGCTTTTGACTTGGTGACACAGAGCAAAGTGCTCTAACAAAGCATTTAAGAGTGATTCGCAACGCGTGACTCTGTAACGAAAATCACCTCCCCCTATTGATTAATGTATACCAATTTCATAGAACCACTTGAAGATGTATACATTAATCAGAATCCAAATTTATGCCTGAGCCACACTCAAAATCGGTGTCTATTATTCCTATTATGTTAAACGGGCGAGTTAGCTATCAAAAACAGCCCTTAGAACGCCATCAGAGGCTCTAGGCACGTTTTTAAGCACTTACTATGCCCTACTGACCCAGAAATCGGCCTGAAAGTTTGTGACGCTTTGAGGCTGATTTACAGGGTGAAAAACTACCACTCGATTTGGGCCAAAAAACCAACCAAAGTGGACAAAAAAAACTATTTGCACTTGTTTCCACCACAAAATTAGAAAGTTGATACAATTGAGTCAGGACGAACGCGATAGTGATTTTTAAGGGTAATTGCGCCCAGACAAAGGAGACTATCGTTAATGCTACTCAACATTGATCTACAAATTTCGATTCAAGCTCGCATCCCCCTCAAGCTCTTGCTTGTTCTTTTGCACCTAGTTGCTATTTTGTAGTTAGAACACATCATCCACACACCAGGTAAATCCGCCTAAGCGGTTTTACCTGGTGTGTGGATGAGACAAGCGAAGCGCGTCAGTTCGGAGCTGAGTGTTCATTTTTCATCACGCTGTCACCTCATACCCCCCTCAAATTTACTCAGAGCCTCTCCCTGTTTGCTCGCTTCGCATTGCAAATGTGGGAGAGGCCCTTCGCAAATTTCGCGAGACAACTCGCGCTGTGTAGAATTCTATTGAATCCTTACACAGCGCGAGTTGAAGGTGCATTTTTAGTATTTCGCGCAACACTATTAACGCAACATAATGATTCTTGAAAGCCACTGAATTCCGAGGCATACTGAAGACTCCTACCACTGCGGAAGCAGGACCCTGACCATATAACCGATTCGGTTGGTCTACGTTGCATTCAGAGCACCGTCCGGTCTGAGAACCGAGTTAATTTAGCTCTTGTCTGTGGGGAGTACGACCTAGTTAAAATCGTATGCGGTGGCAATGATTGTTGAACCATCGAGGC
>NZ_JAWPOT010000628.1:0-530 GCF_033344415.1 Vibrio sp. 1727 | reverse complement strand
TACTTGCCAAAACCGGTTGAGAAAGAAGCCCTTGCTACGTTGATTCAGGATGTTCTGGATGGCAAACAACTACTGCTTCCGCAAAGTGGAGAATGCTTACCTCTGAGCGAAACGAGCGACACCAATCTAACTATTGAAAATCAGGTCGAACAAGACCACCAACAACGAGAGGAACCAGAGATGGTCATCATTAATCCAAGCGTGATCCAGTCCGACATGAAGATTTTAGGCAGAGAAAAAATGCTGCATATCATCGACTTGTTCAGAAATACCAGTGCGGATGTACTTGGACAGTTGGTTGAGTCAGCAGAAAAAAATGATAGCCTAGCAGTGAAAAATCTCGCTCATAAACTAAAAGGCAGTGCGGGGAGTTTAGGTCTTACTGCGTTAATGAACACTTGCCAAAGTATCGAGATTGCTGCCGAACCGCTAGATACATACAACGCTCAGCAAGGTTTATTGGACGAACAAGTTGCTGCGGCAGTTAATGCGCTTGATGAGCTGATGGCAGAATAAAGCTCTGCTTTTTC
>NZ_JAWPOT010000627.1:0-530 GCF_033344415.1 Vibrio sp. 1727 | reverse complement strand
AAACCTCACCGTACAAGAGAACATTGCGGTGGGTTTGAAAAACCAAGGTATGTCAACCAAAGAGGCGCTGGAGAAAGTAGAGCAGTGGCTCGAAACGATAGGCTTACCAACCTCAGGGCAGAAGTTTCCTAACCAGTTGTCGGGCGGTCAGCAACAACGTGTGGCGTTAGCGCGAGCGCTTGCTTTATCTCCGGGACTGCTTCTTCTTGATGAACCTTTATCTGCGTTGGACGCGAAAGTACGTGTTCACTTACGTGATGAAATTTGTAAGCTGCAACGAAAGCTGGGCATCACTACCATTATGGTTACGCACGATCAGGATGAAGCGCTTTCGATGGCGGATCGAATTGTGGTGATGAACCATGGCGTAATTGAGCAAGTCGGCACGCCTCAAGAAATCTACCAACAACCGGCAACGCGTTTTGTGGCCGAGTTTGTCGGCAGCATGAATTTTATCGAGACATCTGTTGTGACCGAATCTCAGGTGCGTATTGCTGAGACTCTACTGCCAGCACCAAGTTTAACCAATC
>NZ_JAWPOT010000626.1:0-531 GCF_033344415.1 Vibrio sp. 1727 | reverse complement strand
GGAGAACAAAACAGATGTGGCGCTTCCTTTCGCAAATACCCCATTAAGTGCGCCGCGTGCTTGGCCTGCACGCTCTTTCATCACGATCACAGAGATCAACGCATCACCAAGCGTACCTAGCTCTCGGCTTTGAGTCTGTGCAATCAAAACGTCAATGTTGTCGATGATGAGCTGATTCAGGTTGGAGTAATAACCAAAAGGTGCGGTTTGAGGCGAAAGGCGGGCGAACCCTTGTCGAACCTGATTGAGTCGATTGAGCTGTACTTGGACATCTTGGAGTAAGTCGTAGCTATCGCTGCTGCTAATTAATGGCGTGTTAAGTTGAACCAATGAATTGATCGCGTCATCGACTTTTTTTCTTTGCTGAGTCAGCTTTTGCACGATCTCAGTTTTGCCTTGGCTACCCAGTACGCCGGCTGTTAGTCCACGTTCGACGGCGAGATTATGCGCTAGGTTGTCGTAGTGGGTGATTAAGGTCACTAGCTGCTGATCTTTCAGGGCTTGGTGGGACTGAGTGTTTAAATTAATGGT
>NZ_JAWPOT010000625.1:0-531 GCF_033344415.1 Vibrio sp. 1727 | reverse complement strand
CAGCATCGAAGAAGAGCAATCTCTGATCACTGTAGAAGGCGACAAAGCTTCTATGGAAGTTCCTGCACCATTCGCAGGTACGCTTAAAGAGATCAAAGTAGCAGCAGGCGATAAAGTATCGACTGGCTCACTAATCATGGTATTCGAAGTAGCAGGTTCAGGCGCTCCAGCAGCAGCTCCTGCGGCAGTAGAAGCACCAGCGGCAGCAGCTCCAGTAACATCTGCGGCAAAAGAAGTTAACGTTCCAGATATCGGCGGCGACGAAGTTGAAGTGACTGAAATCATGGTTGCAGTTGGCGACACAGTGGAAGAAGAGCAATCTCTGATCACTGTAGAAGGCGACAAAGCTTCTATGGAAGTTCCTGCACCATTCGCTGGTACTGTTAAAGAAATCAAGATTGCAGCTGGCGACAAAGTGTCTACTGGCTCACTAATCATGGTATTCGAAGTAGCGGGCGCAGCTCCAGCTCCTGCAGCGGCTCCAGCTCAAGCGGCAGCACCTGCAGCAGCGGCTCCTAAAGCAGAAGCTCC
>NZ_JAWPOT010000624.1:0-531 GCF_033344415.1 Vibrio sp. 1727 | reverse complement strand
AGCCATAAACTTAATGCGATGAGTGCCTTTGCGGAAGCGCAAACCTGTCGTCGTCAGGTTCTGCTCAACTACTTTGGTGAATACCGCGAGAAGCCTTGTGGTAACTGCGATATCTGCCTCGATCCACCCAAACATTTTGATGCGACAGAAGAAGCGCGAAAAGCGTTGTCGTGTGTTTATCGCGTTAACCAAAGCTTTGGTATGACGTATGTGGTTGAGGTGCTGCGTGGTATGCAAAATATCCGCGTGCGTGAACATGGCCACGATAAGATCTCTACATACGGCATTGGCCGCGATCACAGCCATGATTACTGGGTGAGTATCTTCCGCCAGTTAATCCACAAAGGACTGTTGTTTCAAAACATCACCCGAAACTCGACGTTGCAATTGACCGAGGAAGCTCGACCATTATTGCGCGGGGATGTGTCGCTCGAGCTCGCGGTTCCTCGTTTGGATACCGCAGCACGCGCTGCGAAGTCGGACAAACTGACCAGCAAAAACTACGATAAGAAGCTGTTTGCGAAATTACGC
>NZ_JAWPOT010000623.1:0-532 GCF_033344415.1 Vibrio sp. 1727 | reverse complement strand
CAACTCAAGCGATTGTGGCTGAGGAGTTTGTGCCATTTAATCGTGAAGTCTCTTTAGTTGGTGCGCGTGGCAAAGACGGCAGTGTTGAAGTTTACCCTCTAGCAGAAAACGTTCATACCAATGGCGTATTGAGCTTATCCACCGCGATTGATGCGCCAGAGCTGCAAGCCCAAGCCAAGCAGATGTTCACGGCCGTCGCAGATAGCCTGGATTACGTTGGCGTATTGGCACTCGAGTTCTTTGATGTCGATGGCACACTGTTAGTCAATGAGATTGCCCCACGCGTGCACAACTCCGGTCACTGGACACAGCAAGGTGCGGAAACTTGTCAGTTTGAAAACCATCTGCGCGCCGTGTGCGGCTTGCCGTTAGGCAGCACCAAACTGATTCGCGAAACCTCAATGGTGAATATTCTTGGTGAAGATACGTTGCCAGAAGCGCTGCTCGCCATGGATGGTTGCCACATCCACTGGTACGGAAAAGAAAAACGTGAAGGGCGCAAAATGGGTCACATCAACGTATGCGGTGACTA
>NZ_JAWPOT010000622.1:0-532 GCF_033344415.1 Vibrio sp. 1727 | reverse complement strand
AAGTTCAAGCCAATCTGCGACAGGCCAACCATAATACCAATCACCCACACCACTTTGCCGGACAGGGAGATAAAGAAGTCCTGCATTAGGTGGGAAAGTTTCAAGTTCTTAGAAGACACCGCTTTGCTCACCACTTTGCGCGTGAGTTTAGCCAGTGCACGAGCAATCAATAAGATCAGCGCGAACACGAATAGCTGGAAGATATGCTGTGGTGCGTTTTCCGCAAACCAATCCACCGCGGAGTTTGACCAGTGACTGATGATGGACCACACCACTTTGGTGTCTAGCAAGTCGTGCGTGATGCTGCCTGTGATTTCAAAGATCTGACGCTTGTACTCCGACGTCTCAATGCCCATTTTGTCGCCGATCGACATCAGGTTACGCAAACTTTCCGTTGCGATATTCAGTCTCTGCTTCACGATCAGTTGGCTAAGTTGCAAAGACGCTTTTTCTGATTCAGGGCTGGATGAAAGCTGCGTACCAATGATTTCTGCTTGTTGACGCAGATACGCCATCGATGCCGATAGCAAAC
>NZ_JAWPOT010000621.1:0-532 GCF_033344415.1 Vibrio sp. 1727 | reverse complement strand
CGTATCAATAATACGCCAATAATCATTAGGTTATTTTTTAGCCGCTTCGCATGAATCTAGGTAATAGAAGTGGCGAAATGTTAAAGCATTGCGTACTCTGTAACAGGTCGATATCAGAAAATTCTGATAAAGCCTTGTTTTGCATATCTTTGCGAAACTCTGACTTTGCAAAATGTCAAAGTTGGGATATCGTGCCAAAAATCTGACACTGTTCAGTTGGGCAATAGGGATATTGTTGTAGATAAGGGCCTATAGAAAACAAGGCTCATAAGTTAACGGCAATTAGATTTATATATCTTTATTTTTGAGGATAAGAATTATGGCAGGTGAATCGATGGGTATCGATACCACTCTAACAGATGGGCTGACTCAAGCTGAGACTTGGCTTACAAACAACTCAGACCTACTTATTCAGTACGGTGTGAACATTATTTCAGCGCTGATTATCCTATTTATCGGTAATATTATCGTTAAAGCAGTCGCTGGCAGTGTTTCCAAAGTACTTGAAAAGAAAAACATGGATAAGGCGGTC
>NZ_JAWPOT010000620.1:0-533 GCF_033344415.1 Vibrio sp. 1727 | reverse complement strand
AGCTTCTTGAACAGGTAGCTCAGAGACTCGGTGATCTATTCGCTCTTGTTCTACGGATACTGCTTTTGGAGTTTCGAATTGCATTCCAACGGGAAAGCTAGTGGTTAGTAGGGTCCCATCGATGCCATATGCATCAAAGATATCAGTGAATTTATCTCTTTCTGCATCCAGAAATTTCCTGGGAGCGACATACTCTTTTGATGGTGTAGTATTGTTGCTTATTACCAGCTCTAACTGGTCTCCCATAACTTCTATAGCTTTATCATATTCAAAAATATCGAATAAATTATTGTAGTCTGTAGCCTTAATTGCAGTGGCTTCTGGAAGTACATCTAACTTTTCCCAATCAACGCTAAAGCTTTTTACCCCAAATTCGTCGTAAGCTTGAAGAGCGACCTTCGCGCCTGTATTCAAATTAAGAGCTCTAATCGAGTGTTCACTCGTAGGGGCTTTTAAAAAACAGTCATTATCTGAGGCGTTTAATAGGGGGTTGTTAGGGTAGTCCTGGCTGTACCGCTTTATTGCGTGAGAGA
>NZ_JAWPOT010000619.1:0-533 GCF_033344415.1 Vibrio sp. 1727 | reverse complement strand
AATGCCCATCATTTTTGTCATCCGATCGGCCATCAATCCACTGCAAGTGACTAGAAACTTGCAGTTCAGCTGCATAGATTGTCCATCGGAAACGCAAGTCAGTTGTACTTCTTCATCTTTCTCATCGGCGGCAACCACCTTGGTTCTCAAGCTAATATGACCACCTAAACTTTGGAACTCCTGTGCCATATGCTCTGTTACCAAGCGGTAATCAACAATACTGGTGGTTTTCACGTAAATCGCGCCCAACCCTGTGATATTCGGCTCCGCCAATTTGAGCTGCGCTTCATCAAGCAATTCCACATCAATCCCGTTGACGTGGCAGCGTTCATAAAGGGCGTTCATTCGTTCGACTTCTTGCTCGTTAGTTGCAACCAACAACTTTCCGCAGTTTTCGACCGGAATATTATGCTGAGAGCAAAACGAGAGCGTTTTTTCTACGCCTCGTTTGCAAAAGTCGGCTTTTAAACTGCCCGGCGCATAATACACACCCGCGTGGATAACGCCGCTGTTATGCCCGGTTTGATGCTTAG
>NZ_JAWPOT010000061.1:0-1734 GCF_033344415.1 Vibrio sp. 1727 | reverse complement strand
TCCGCCCCGATATTACAGAGGTGTACCTACGATGATTTGGGGATTTTTGACGGTAATTGTTGTGGGATTGGTATTGCTTTTTGCAGCACCATTTCTTGATTTTCTAACCCCCGATAGCACGATTTGGTTAGTAGACTTATCCAACTCAAATGGTCCTATTTTACTAGCACAAGGCGCAAAAACGCTCTGGTACCAATGGCAATCATGGGTTTACATATTCTTGTTTAGCCTCATGACAGCGTTCATTTTAGGTTTAATTTACAACGGCATTCGCACATTCGCAGATGAGTCGTTACTCAAAGCTAAGAAAGAATTAGCTAAAAAAACGAAAGAGATCGAAAACATAAAACGAGAATACCAAGGTCAAGTTGAGAAGGATATCGTAAACAAACACGCCAAAGAAGCGAAACGACTCAACAAGAAAGAAAACGAGATCTACGCTATCAAGCAGCAAACAGAGAACAAGGAAGTGGCGTTACAAAAGCAAATAAGAATAGTCAATCACGCACACCGTCGACAAAACCAACAGACACAGAGTAAGTTAGGTCAAAGAGATCGACTGAGCGCAGAGAAGAAAATAATGGCAGAGTTCTTAGATGAAATAGACTGGAAGTTCACGGATGGAACAAAAATCACGTATACCGCTCTAGCAAGATTAGCAAAGAAACATAGAGGCCATTAATCAGATAACAACCCTAAAAAGGGCTGTTATCTGATATAGCTTGTTTAGTGCCACACATTACAATTTGCCAGTCGACTTCCAACGGAAGTAAGTTCTTCGACTGATACCAAGCTCAACCCAAGGTTCGTTAAGGCTAGGTCTACCTCCACCTTTTGAAACTTTTCCACCCTTAGCACCTTTCTTAGCGTGCCATTGGCTTTTCTTTTCTGGCGTGAATTCTCGATACGTCCAGTTAGCGATCGACTTCGCTATCGCTTTCACTTCTGACACGGGCAAAGGAACATTGAACTGGCTATTCGTACTTTCTACTTTGTCGTAGACGGCTGCATTCCACTTTCTTTTGTAGTTAGGCGCCCAGTATTCCCGAATCGCTCTATATGCCCACTGACGAGTGTTATCGAACAACTCACAGTTACGGCCAAGACCAGACGTTTCGCTACCACGTAACGGGTGGCCTTTCAGATCGAGGTATTCCGCCAGTTCATCGAGTGTGTACTCGTACTCTGTCCAAAACTCATTTTGCCAATGTGGGTGCAGTGGATTTTTCGTCAGTAGTCCTGCGAATCCACGATCCGCTTTCAGACGCTCAATCATCGCGGATTCAATCGCAGCTGCGTAGCGAATAGGTTCACTATGCGCGATATCAGACGTACAGAATGGAACTTTCAAGCGATACGCAATGTGTGCGTGTGCGTTCTCTGGGTTCTTTGAAGTCCAATATGGTGTGGGAAGATCGTTGTCGTACCAAGCCAACACACCGCCTTGTCGATCAATATCAAAGACAAGGTAAGTGACCAACTTCGGTTGGTTCACTTGCAGATATTTTTTCTTAATCGCTGTACTTTTTGGGCGTATGTAAGTGACACCGAGTTCGTCAGTGCAATACGGCTTATGAGGCAGAGTCTCGAATAAATCGTGTTGAAATGCGTTTGATTGCTGTGTCTTCAAACAACACCGCACTTATGGCGGTAAGTTGTGACTTGTGAATGGCTCGTCATTTGGTATACTTTCCTTAGCATTATTGCTGAGCCCTGACTTCTCGCTATCCGCCA
>NZ_JAWPOT010000618.1:0-533 GCF_033344415.1 Vibrio sp. 1727 | reverse complement strand
TGGTTAGAAGCACGTCCAGAAGTGAAAAGCGCGAAAGCTGGCGACTTGCTTGACGCAAACTACCTGTAATAGCAGGCAAGCAAATACGTTAGAGAAAGCTGGTCTTCGGACTGGCTTTTTTTATGGGTGATGAAACTGAATTTAAAATTAGATTTGAAGTATTGGTGGTGTTTGGAGCTGGCAATGCGTAGAGAACGTTTGAATTCTATTGCCAGCTCAAGGACTTCGAGTATGGTTAACTATGATTTCTTAGCTGTTGCTTCTTTCGTATCTTTCCAGTACTGGATGCGAACACGATGTAGCTGAGCTCTTCTCATTTTTTTCATAGTAATCTCCCTCATCTTCTATAAGTAACGCTCTTTATGAGCTTATTGTCTAAGGTTTTTTATCCCCTTCAATCTATAAGGGAACCAATTATTTAACCGTGACTCATTTCACAACATAATGATAAAAACGGTTCTATTGCAGCCATTTTTGACACCTAAAACCGATTATTACCTTCCTGACACGGTCAAATTACTCACGAGATATGA
>NZ_JAWPOT010000617.1:0-534 GCF_033344415.1 Vibrio sp. 1727 | reverse complement strand
GGTTTTTCAAACGATCAGCACGGCTAAAGTACATTTCGTTATCAAAAGCTAATGGCAGCGCGTTAAGCAATTTCCCCATTAAGGCTTCAATATCAACACGTAGTTTGTTACCGATTCCACAAGGGAGCTTTAACACTTTAGGCGTGCGTGTATCTTCAAAATTCGCGACGTAACACCAGTCAAATAACGCATCGGCGTCATGCTGGTGACGATTCAAATAGCGCAGAATCATCGTGCGCTTACCTAGCCCGTTCTGACCGATGGCGTAAATGTTGTACCCTTTTTCCTTAATTGACATCGCAAACTCGACCGCTTTTTGCGCACGCTCTTGTCCCACGATTTCGTCAATAGGAGGCAGTTCCTTGGTCGACTTACATGGCATATTCTCTAGATCCGCTACAGAATACAGCTGTTGAGGTTCCAATCTTAGTATTGCCATATCCGCTTCCTTTTTCTTATTGTCGTAACTTGAGTGTAGAGATTATTTGCTTAATTTTAAGTGATTTAGCTTACACCATGGTTTAATCGCACACT
>NZ_JAWPOT010000616.1:0-534 GCF_033344415.1 Vibrio sp. 1727 | reverse complement strand
TTCTAGGGTTTGAGGCATCGCAAGCAAGTAGCCTTGGTACATATCGAAACCGAGTTTTTTCATTAAGTTAAGTTGATGCTCGGTTTCAATTCCCTCGATAACGGTTTTTGAACTCAGTTCTTTCGCGAGCGCTAATGCTTCTATTAACGCAGAAAAATCCCCGTCTTCGTATTTCAACAGCAATGAACGATCCATCTTGATGATGTCTGGTCGAACGCATTTCACTCGCTCGATGGTTGAGGCATTAATGCCGTAGTCGTCAATAGCAAGTTTAAAGCCTCCGTCACTCAGTTCTTTCGTCGCTTTGTACAGAAAGGACTCATCGCCTGCGCTTAATTCAACTAACTCCATCACGATTTGTTCGCGACGCAAATCCGCCTCACAAATCACTTGCTTTAGTAAATGGCTGTATGAAAGGTCCTTCGCCAGCATTTCTGCAGCTCTGGGAAGCACATTAAGAAAGAGCTTTTTGTTGCGGTAACGAGATTGCCCAAAGTTTTTAATGTGAATAAGGCGACTAAGTCGCTCGACATT
>NZ_JAWPOT010000615.1:0-534 GCF_033344415.1 Vibrio sp. 1727 | reverse complement strand
CACCAATTTTTGGTGCAATACCTTAAACTCACCATCAAAGATTGGCTCAGGAAAAGCTTGTCCGAATGGCCCACCAGCGCGCAACTGCTCCGCAATGTGCATAGAAAACTCTTCCGGTTTTAACTCGCCATCAGTAAGAATCACGCCTTTTAGAGCCGCTTCGTCGAGCTCATTTTTTACCACTTCATCGAATAAACGACTGAAACGCTCAAAATCTTGCTCTTTGATGGTTAAGCCTGCCGCCATCGCGTGACCGCCAAACTTGATGATCAAACCTGGATTTTGCGTATCGATGAAGTCCAACGCATCACGCATGTGTAATCCAGGAATCGAACGACAAGAACCCTTGATCGTCCCTTCACCACCGTCAGCAAAGGCAATGACTGGACGATGGAATTTCTCTTTGATACGCGAAGCGAGAATACCAATCACACCTTGGTGCCAATCGCGCTGGAACAGCGATAAGCCGTATGGCAGCTCGCTGTTTTCGCCAAACTGCAAACGTTCACAAAACGCCATCGCTTCTTGCTTCAT
>NZ_JAWPOT010000614.1:0-534 GCF_033344415.1 Vibrio sp. 1727 | reverse complement strand
AATGCTGGATGATCTTGCTAAAGCAGGGCCGACAGATGTGGTTCTACTGCATGGTTGTTGTCACAACCCAACAGGCGCAGACATCGACTTTTCCGCATGGCAAGCTATTACAGAACTTTCTCAAAAGAACGGTTTTACGCCATTTGTTGATATCGCGTATCAAGGTTTTGGTGACGGCTTAGAAGCTGACGCAAAAGGTCTTCGTTACATGGCGGATAATGTCGAAGAGATGTTGATTACAACTTCTTGTTCTAAAAACTTTGGCTTGTACCGCGAACGTACTGGTGCTGCTATTGTTGTGGGTAAGAACACGCAAGACATCACTAACGCGAAAGGCAAATTGTTAACGTTGGCGCGCTCTACATATACGATGCCACCCGATCATGGTGCTGCTTTAGTGAAAACCATTCTGCAAGATGCGAACCTGACTTCTGTCTGGAAGCAAGAGTTGAGCGAAATGCAACAACGTTTGGTCAGCCTTCGTCAAAGTTTGTGTAACGAATTGAGAAACAACCATAATACAGATCAATTTGA
>NZ_JAWPOT010000613.1:0-534 GCF_033344415.1 Vibrio sp. 1727 | reverse complement strand
ACGTCACTTGAAGAAGTGATGCGAGTGACGAAGGAAGCGTAATGGCAGCATTTGAATACAAAGCGCTGGATGCAAAAGGCAAACAAAAAAAAGGCACGATTGAAGGGGATAACGCTCGTCAAGTGCGCCAACGACTGAAAGAACAAGGAATGATCCCTGTTGAGGTCGTGGAAGCCAAAGCAAAGGCGGCTAAGTCTTCAGGCTCAGTGGGCTTCAAACGTGGTATCAAAACGGCTGAACTGGCTCTGATCACGCGTCAATTATCCACACTTGTTCAATCAGGTATGCCTCTTGAAGAGTGTCTTCGAGCAGTTTCTGAACAAGCAGAAAAGCCACGAATTCGCACCATGATCGCTGCAGTTCGCTCCAAAGTCACCGAAGGTTACCCATTGGCAGATAGCCTAGGTGATTATCCACACGTATTTGACGAACTGTTTCGCTCTATGGTCGCCGCGGGTGAAAAATCTGGACACCTTGATACGGTTTTAGAGCGCTTGGCGGAGTACGTCGAAAACCGTCAGAAAATGCGTTCTA
>NZ_JAWPOT010000612.1:0-535 GCF_033344415.1 Vibrio sp. 1727 | reverse complement strand
ATAAGAAAGAGCGAACTCTGTCGCTCTTTAAAATGTATCTTCGTTACCCGTAGACGGTGTTAACCTCTCCATCGAGCAAGCAAGTTGTCGATGCCTTGCCAAAATAGGCGTAAGCTCTCTTCCTCACCTTTGATCGAATAGAAAACATGCGCGCTCAGGTACTGCCCGTATAAATCGAACGTCGCCTGACGAGTATCTAAGTCGCTTATAAACTCTTGGTTTTCTTTGCCTTTCGCAATTTGAATTTCTAGATAACTTAACCAAGTATCAATCGCTTTACGTAATGCCGCTTGTAACGGACAACTTTTGTCTGCGGCATCATTCCACGCATCAAGGAACATACAACTGCCTTGAAATGAATGGTTCCACGTCATCCAAGAATCCAACAACCCTCGGATTTTCCGCTCAATATTGCCATCACCAAGCCCACGTGCAGGTTCAATCACTCTTTCAGCAAACACTTGGTTTGCGTACTCAAGCACGGAAAGCTGCAAATTCAACTTGGAGTTAAAGTGAGCAAACAGACCACTTTTGG
>NZ_JAWPOT010000611.1:0-535 GCF_033344415.1 Vibrio sp. 1727 | reverse complement strand
TTTTAGGCTCATTAGCGCCATTGCTAGGAACAGAGACAATGAAACCGTACCGAGAATATCCACGGTTTCTAAGTCGACTTTGCGAACTTTCGTCACTTCCGTGATGTTGGTGATCACCACACCAATAAACAACGCGTAGACAAAGTCTGGAATCATCAACCATTTGATGCCAAAGCTGCTCACCCAGTTTTCTAGATAACCCGCCCCTGTCACACACAACAAAATAATCGACAAGCTTTCGACCACTTTCTTTGCAGTAACTCGGTCTTCTTCGTGCTCGTTATAAGTCACGAGTTCAGGAAAACGTTGGTGACTTTGATTTGTACGGCCGTATTCCGATTCTAGGTTGTTTTTGTCTATCAAACGCTGTGCCACTGGGCTGCCGATGATGCCGCCAATCACCAAGCCAAACGTCGCAGATGCCATCGCAACCTCAAGTACGTTATGTAGCCCGTACATATCTTGGAAAGTCTGCGACCAAGCTGCGCCGGTTCCGTGACCACCAGAAAGCGTAATGGAACCCGCAATTAAGCCC
>NZ_JAWPOT010000610.1:0-535 GCF_033344415.1 Vibrio sp. 1727 | reverse complement strand
TCTCGCTAAAGGCGCTCCTTTTTCTCGTGTTGGCTCTGCCATTAAATGCCAAACTTGAGCGAGGTTCTCTAGTCGTTGAATATAGAAACCTAGTTCAGCGAGCGCAGGCTCGGCCAATCTTGCCGCGAGTTCGCCATCTTTGACTCTTTCTGCAATAAGATCGGCGATTTTCGCGACGCTTTGGTTTGCTTTCTTGCTGAACTGTTTTAGCTCTTTAGATTGGTTTTCTAACCAAGTAGGCAGCTCGCCATGTTCAAAGCGGTAGATGCCTTCTTCAAACTGAGCTGGATCGAACTGTTTAGTCAATTGAGTGAGCGCAGGTATTAAGTTTTGCACGGAGTCTTGCAAGTCATTGCGGAAACGAGCGACACGTTTCTCATCAGCCAGTGATGAAAATTTACTGATTGACTGATTCAGCTTCTCTAGCCACGCTGCTGCGCCTTTTACTCTCGCGGATGCTGAAGCGTGATCACGGGCGACGTGAGGCAGGTGGTGAGCTTCGTCAAAGACATAACTCGTATTTTCTGGCTCTGGT
>NZ_JAWPOT010000609.1:0-535 GCF_033344415.1 Vibrio sp. 1727 | reverse complement strand
ATAATGCCACCGAGCGCCTGACATATTGCAGCGGTAAGGCCGAGTGAGACTCCAACCCAAATGTTGCCTTTGATTTCCTCGAGCACATTGTTAGTTTGTCCGCGTCGGCCAAAGAATATCGCCATCACCACACCGCTAAACACCAGTGCAGAACCAAGCAGTTCAATGGCCGTCATGCTTTCGCTAAACAGGAAATAACCTAAGATGGTGGAAAACACGGCATGGCAGGAAAACAACAGGCCCGCTTGCCTTGGCCCCATGCGATTCAAACACGCAAACAGTGCGGTGTCGCCAATGAAGATCCCTATCAATCCGGATGCCATCATCGGCGTAATATGTTCCCAAGACACACTTAGCCAACCGCCGGTTATCCACGCCATGGTCGACAAAATTACGGCTGTGCAGCCCATCCGCCAACGACTGTAAGAGAAGGCACCCAGATGCTGCGCAGGAATAACCGAAATCAGGCTGGAAACCGCCCATAAAAAGGCAGCGCATAGAGCAAGCCATTCGTAACCCATGATTGATAGACGTC
>NZ_JAWPOT010000060.1:0-1757 GCF_033344415.1 Vibrio sp. 1727 | reverse complement strand
ACGTATAGGAAGAATAAACGCCCTTTTCACCCAAGTCCAACAGCTTTGGACCGCAGTTGACTCTTTCGACACCCCTGCGATGCAACCCAATCCGGCTGACGGGGAGCCAGCAACGCTGAAAATTTACCCTCCTCTTTCCCACTAGCGGCTCCTTTTCCGACAACCAGCACGGCGGATCCCTGCCGCGGCGCTGTGAACGCAGCATTTTGATTGGTATCGTTGGCCTTCAGGCTCGTCAGTCAAACAGACCCAGGAGCAGCTCAGCCGGTGGCGCCCGGCTTTCGGGTAACGCCCTGGTCCCGCTGGTTTCGGCTTTGTGCTTCAGGTGATCAAGGATCTGCTTGATCACTATAGGGTCTTCAATGCAGGCGATGACTTTCATGGCGCCGCCGCAGCCGCTGCAGGTCTCGATGTCGATATTGAAAACACGCTTGAGCCGTTGCGCCCATGTCATCGACGCTCGCCGTTGTGCTGGTGTTGCCGGTTCATCAGCCACCCTGACCTTGTTGCCCCTGCCCCGTTTTGCCGGCGTGACCAACGCCCGGTGCCGACTGTTGGGTGCGAACACCCCGTGGAAGCGGGTTAGGTTGACTCTGGGCTTCGGTACCAGGGCGGCCAGCCTTGCAATGAAATCCAATGGTTCGAAAATGACGTGCGTGGTGCCGTCCCGGTACGGCGTCTTGAGCTGGTAGCGCACGTTGCCGCCTCGTGTTAACGACAGCCGCTTCTCGGATACCGCCGGGCGGCTGATGTACCGGCACAGCCGTTCGAGCTTCTTGCGTTCATCGGCCCTGGCCGCCACGCCGGCGTGCAGGCTGGACCCGGCTACCTTGCCAATCCCGTCACCGAACGGATCACCACTGGTCGGCAGAGTTTGCAAAGTGAACACCTTTCGCCCCGCCTGTGAACCGACAGCGATACGGTAAGTGATCGAGTGCCCCAGCAGGGGTGTCATCGGGTCGTCATCCACCGCATCCGAGGCCAGATAGCTGTTTTCGACATCCCGTTCCAGCAGGCCTTGCCGTTCCAGATAGCGACCCACCCGGTGGGCGATGGTGTGCGTCAGCTGGGTGAGCTCTGGGCTGGTCGGCGCCTTGACCCAGCGGAAACGCGCTGAGCCGTGGGATTGCTCGACATACACACCGTCGAGAAACAGCATGTGGAAGTGAACATTCAGATTGAGCGCCGATCCAAAACGCTGGATCAGGGTGACCGCGCCCGTCTTGGCCACTTGGTGGGTATGGCCCGCTTTCTTGACCAGGTGCGTGGCAATGACGCGGTAAACGATGCCCAGCACCCACCCCATGATCTCGGGCCGGCTGGCAAACAGGAAACGCAGCTGAAACGGGAAGCTCAACACCCACTGACGCATGGGTTGTTCAGGCAGTACTTCATCAACCAGCAAGGCGGCACTTTCGGCCATCCGCCGCGCCCCACAGCTCGGGCAGAAACCGCGACGCTTACAGCTGAAAGCGACCAGGTGCTCGGCGTGGCAAGACTCGCAGCGAACCCGTAGAAAGCCATGCTCCAGCCGCCCGCATTGGAGAAATTCTTCAAATTCCCGTTGCACATAGCCCGGCAATTCCTTTCCCTGCTCTGCCATAAGCGCAGCGAATGCCGGGTAATACTCGTCAACGATCTGATAGAGAAGGGTTTGCTCGGGTCGGTGGCTCTGGTAACGACCAGTATCCCGATCCCGGCTGGCCGTCCTGGCCGCCACATGAGGCATGTTCCGCGTCCTTGCAATACTGTGTTTA
>NZ_JAWPOT010000608.1:0-535 GCF_033344415.1 Vibrio sp. 1727 | reverse complement strand
TGAGTCTTACGCGGGTAGTCGTAACTACTACAACTTATGCAGCGCAGTGGAGCATTTCTTCGGCTACAAACTGACGGTGCCTGCGCACCAAGGCCGAGGAGCGGAGCAGATATTGTTCCCTGCTCTGATTGAACGTATGCGCCAAGTACGTGGCGGTGAAACACCAGTGTTCATCTCGAACTATCACTTTGATACCACGGCGGGGCATATTGAGCTCAACGGCGGTAAGGCTATCAACGTTGTGACGGAAGAAGCGTTCGATACCACTACGCCTTACGATTGGAAAGGTAACTTCGACCTCAACAAACTGGTAGAAACGATTGAAGAGCATGGCTCGAAGAACATCTGCGCCATCATCACGACAGTGACGTGTAACAGCTCGGGTGGCCAACCGGTATCGATGGAAAACATGCGCAGCGTGTACGAAATTGCCACCAAATACGATATCCCAGTGGTGATTGACTCGGCTCGCTATTGTGAGAATGCTTATTTCATCAAACAGCGTGAAGAAGGCTACGCTGACAAGTCGATTTTG
>NZ_JAWPOT010000607.1:0-535 GCF_033344415.1 Vibrio sp. 1727 | reverse complement strand
CCACCTACCGAAAAACAGCACTGTGGGTTACGACAGCAGCTTTACAACCACTAAAGAAAGCGTAATGGCGAACCTTCCTGTCGGCTACTCTGACGGTTACCCAAGAAAAATGGGCAATACGGCAGACGTGCTGATCAATGGTCAACGTGCAAAAGTGGTTGGCGTAACGTCAATGAATACAACAATGATCGACGTTTCAGATATCAAAGGCGTGAAGCCGGGTTCTGAGGTCGTTCTGTTCGGCAACCAAAAATCTCAAACCATCAATGCCGCAGAAATCGAGAAGAACGCCGACGTGATCTTCCCAGAACTTTACACCATTTGGGGCACATCAAACCCTCGCGTGTACGTGAAGTAATCTTACGACTTCCTTTTTAAACACTTCCTAACTCAAAGCGAGCTTCGTGCTCGCTTTCTTTTTTCGCTCAAAAAGCCCTGAAACACCGATAACGTTAATGTCATCTTGTTGTCTGCGACGAAAACCACATTCTGGTTGTGTTTGAAAGCCCATCCAATTGATGTTAAACATGCAGTT
>NZ_JAWPOT010000606.1:0-536 GCF_033344415.1 Vibrio sp. 1727 | reverse complement strand
CAAATGCTGCGCTCTTTGCCTTCTTTCTCAACCCAACAAGCGGCGTGAGGTGAAGCATGATCATTAACAACAGCACCATTCTCCTGACAGGCGCAACGGGCGGAATTGGGCAAGCCATCGCGCAAGAGTTGTCAAAACGCGGAGCCAGCCTCATTCTTGTTGGGCGAAACGAAGAGAGCTTGCAAACACTACAGCGTGAACTGTCAAATCCAGAACGTCATGACGTAGTCGTTACAGACATCACCTCATCAGAAGGATTAACAGCAATTAAAGATCGAGCGCGCCAACATCAAAAAGTGGACGCACTGATTAACAATGCGGGCAGCAACGATTTCTCGTTGTTAAGCCACAAACGACCAACGCAGATTGCAGACGAAATCCAACTCAATCTCGTCGCGCCGATGCTGCTGTGCCAGTCGGCGTTAACGTGGTTAAAACAGCCTGGGGTGATTCTCAATATTGGTTCAACATTCGGCTCAATTGGCTACCCAGGCTATACCTCCTATTGCGCGGCAAAAGCGGGGTTGCACCGTTTT
>NZ_JAWPOT010000605.1:0-536 GCF_033344415.1 Vibrio sp. 1727 | reverse complement strand
CCAAACTCGGTGCTGTTTTTTAGTCACTCAACGCTGATTATTCAAATGGATACACCACTTTAAAGCGTTCTAGAACCAGCAAACGTTGCTCATGCCAATCGATGTTCAACTCATCGCACTCGGCTTTAAAAAATGCAGCATGCGCGTCACGCCACCAGTTCAACGTTCTATCACCTTCGCCTTCTGCGTAGGCAAACTCTGCGGTGACTTCATCGTATCGACAGGTGCTCACGTCCGTCATTTGAATTACACAAACAGGCTCACCGTCCCAATTGGTGACGACTTGCAAATGCCCGACCTCTGGCATCGGCTCCCCGTGCTCGCTGTACCACAACTCCATACTGCACGATGCCGTTTTCTGCCCAATCCGTACGAGTACGGCGCACACATTCGCGTTGTATTCATCGGCACAGTAGTAGTCAGCACTGACTGATGGAATAGCACTTTTCTGCTCTGGGGAGAGCAAATCAAGATACCGATTTAAGTAGTTTTTTGCTCTTGCGTCCATGCACTTATCACACTTGAGAAAGAATTAA
>NZ_JAWPOT010000604.1:0-536 GCF_033344415.1 Vibrio sp. 1727 | reverse complement strand
CGATTGCGATGTTGGGCGTTGACAAAATTGTGGCTCAATACGATTTGCGTCCAGATTGGCGCACGGCGTTAGAGTATGAGGTGCGATTGGCAACACAAACCCAAGCGGTATTTCTATTCGTACTTGTATTGGCAATTTGTGTTTCTCTCTATCTGTATCGTCAATCCAACACCGATAATTTAACTGGGTTGAGGAATCGTCGCTCTTTGCAAGTTAAGTATCGCCAAGGGGTGACTAAGGATTTGGCGATTCTTTATTTAGATATTAATCACTTCAAACAAATCAACGATACCTACGGTCATTTAGCCGGTGATGAAGTGCTGCAATTGCTTTCGCTGAAGATACATCGAGTGTGGTCTGGGCGAAGCTATCGTATTGGTGGTGACGAATTTATTTTGCTCGGATACCCAACACAAATAGAGCTTTCGCGAGCCGTTCAGGAACTGAGTCGATTGGATGTTACTGATAAATTGTGCGCGGAGCTGAAAACCGTCACGATTTCAGTTGGTGTTTCTGAGAAACGAAAGCAGCAAATG
>NZ_JAWPOT010000603.1:0-536 GCF_033344415.1 Vibrio sp. 1727 | reverse complement strand
CCGCACGTAAGTTTTTGCTCGCCTCCCGCATGTGCGTGGCAAATGACTGGCGCCACTTATGTGGGCTAATATCGCTCGCTACAGTTTCCATTTGTCCCCACTCTGCCATGCGTTTTTGCACGCTACGGTGCGAAATACGGGTTCCGAGTTTAGACACAAATAATGCAGGTTCACCTGGCGCTGCTAAGTCACCACGAACGCGCAGCCACTTACCAACCCATTCCGTTGCCATCCCCGAAAAAGGCACTTTACGCTCTTTGTCACCTTTACCGATAACACGAAGCTCGCCACTGCGCAGCTGTACATCTCGCACATCCACACTGACCAACTCGGCTAAACGCAGGCCGGCACCGTACATCAGCTCCATCATTGCGCGATCGCGGATCGCCAATGGGTCATCTTCATTCACTTCGAGCAGTTGATTCACTTCATCCACATCGAGGTTTTTTGGCAGCGGGCGCTTTTTACGAGGTGCAGACACCCCTTTGGCAGGGTTGGCTGACATCTCACCACGCAGAATCAAGAAATCGAAAAAG
>NZ_JAWPOT010000602.1:0-536 GCF_033344415.1 Vibrio sp. 1727 | reverse complement strand
GGGGTTCGATTCTTCGAATTCTTTCGTCCAGTGGTGGGTGTGTCGCGAACAAACCAGAGAATCCGGACAATTTACTCTGTCCAAACATCATGTGGCTCATTTCATCACTGGCTTTCGTGTTTAAGGTAGAGCCTTGAACGTTGCTGCCAATCTTCTTTAACGCTCCCGCAATCCCTTGATCGTTGCGAGTGAACTGCACGGCACTGGCGTCAGCTAAAAACTCGCGTTGGCGCGAAATCGCTGCTTTGATCATGTTGCCGAACAAGGTTCCTAACCAACCCAGCACCAAGCAGACAATCGCAATCAGTATGATGACAGCGAAGCCTTTGTTTGAATCAGAAGAACTACGCGATACGTGACGAGTGCTGTTCGAGTTATCCAAGATCAGATGACCAAAATGAGCAATGCAGGTAATGCCAAATAACGCACCAATCAGACGAGTATTCAACCGCATATCACCATTTAAGATGTGGCTGAACTCATGGGCAATTACACCTTGAAGTTCGTCACGGCTAAACGCATCTAGTGCTCCTTGC
>NZ_JAWPOT010000601.1:0-537 GCF_033344415.1 Vibrio sp. 1727 | reverse complement strand
ATGGGGAGCGTCGTCCTCAATTTGATCAATAACCGTTATAAAGCACAGCAAATACTGTTGATGAGCTTTGCGATTGTCGCGCTTTCTGGGTGTTTACTGTTGGTGACGCCGTTTACGGTTGCATCGTTACTGGTCGCATTCACGTGTTTGAGTTTTGCGCAAGGGATGTCTTTTCCTGTTTCGATAAGTTTGTTGTTGTCTCCGCATAAGCAGCAAGCCGGTGCAGTGTCTGCATTGTCTGGTTCAATTCAAATGTGTTTAGCGGGTTTGTTTGGTGGCTACTTGGTTGAAAAGTGGGTGACGGATCAGCATCAGCTAGGCATCTTTTATCTATTTATCGCTCTAATTTCTTGCATCGTACTGGTGGTTAGCCAATATCGAAGGGCACCTCGTCAGACTGCGCAGCCGGAAGCTTCCAGTTGAATGTTCTAGCGAAGGGAAATGTACTTGCAAGGTTAGTGGCTCCTTTCTAAAATGCGCAGCTAAATTAAGTCAGGCTTAGTGAATGAGTTGAGTCAATCGCACTGAACTTGTTTC
>NZ_JAWPOT010000600.1:0-537 GCF_033344415.1 Vibrio sp. 1727 | reverse complement strand
TACATTACAGATGCGGGCGATGTCCGCGCCTGTAACAACGTAAGCTTTGATATTGCACCGGGCGAAGTCTTTGGTCTGGCTGGTGAATCAGGCTGTGGTAAATCAACCGTTGCTTTCTCGCTCATGCGCTTACATAAGCCGCCAGCGTTTATCACCGGAGGTGAAGTTATCTTCAATGGCGAAGACATCCTCCAATACAGTGATCAACGCATGCAATCATTCCGTTGGAGTGAAATGTCGATGGTATTCCAAAGTGCGATGAACGCGCTGAACCCAGTTCTCACTATGGAAGAACAGTTCTGTGACGTGATCATGCGCCACACAGGACTCACTCGAGCTCAAGCAAGAGTTCGCGCAGAAGGCCTATTGGAAATTGTTGATATTCACCCTAGCCGCTTGAGCGATTACCCTCACCAGTTCTCTGGTGGTATGCGTCAGCGTTTGGTTATCGCTATTGCTCTGGCTCTGAATCCGAAGATGATCATCATGGATGAACCAACTACGGCACTAGACGTGGTGGTCCAACGTGAAATTCTG
>NZ_JAWPOT010000599.1:0-537 GCF_033344415.1 Vibrio sp. 1727 | reverse complement strand
TTGAGGGCCCAATGGTGACCATCTCGAACTTTGCATTTCCTGTCCATTATGTCGACTGGCAACAAAATGGGGTGAATCTGGGGGTATGCGAAACCCGTCTCGGAATTCAGCCTTTGCTGGCAGGGCATAAACACAACAATCGCTTAGAACAAGTGCTTGCGAAAGCTGAAATTGAGCACTCTAACTTTGCCGATGCAGTGACGTTAAATGTGCAAAATCATGTCATTGAAACTACAATGGCAAACCTTTTTTGGGTTAAAGATAACAAGGTTTATACGCCTAGCTTAAATTTGTCTGGCGTCGCAGGCGTGATGCGTCGTAAGGTGCTTGAGTTTTTCGAGGCCAATAATACCGAAGTTGAAGTAGGGGACTTTTCGCTGATGGAACTGCTTTCTGCGGATGAAGTATGGATGTGCAACTCACTACTAGGTGTTGCTCCTGTAACGAGCATTACAGCCTCCAATAACCAAAAAACTGTCTTTCCGATAGGAAAACTGACTCAACGACTGCAAGGGAATTTAAATACGTGATTAAAAA